>CAWWCX010000080.1:0-12705 GCA_963935445.1 uncultured Roseibacillus sp. | reverse complement strand
TCGGTCAGGATATCCGCATTGTAGCCCTTGAAGGCCTGGCGTCTGCCGTTGATGTTAAGCTCCGGATCGAAGTAGGTGCCCTGGCCCTTGAAGCTGACCCAGTGGTGGAATCCGGGACGCGGTTCGTCGTTGTCGTGGCCCATGTGCCACTTGCCGACGTAGGCGGTGCGATAGCCGGCTTTCTGAAGGTGCTGGGGGAAGAAGACGGTTCCCTTCGGGACGGGGCGCTGGTTGTCGACCACCCGGTGGTGATGCATGTACTGGCCGGTCAGGACAGAGGCCCGGCTGGGGGAGCAGAGGGACGTGCTGACGAAGGCATTGGCGAGGTGAGCCCCTTCCCTGGCAAGCCGGTCGAGGGCCGGGGTTTCCAGCCACTCGGGGGCATCCGGGTGGAAGCCCATGAGGTCGTAGCGATGGTCGTCGCTGAGAATGAAGATGATGTTGGGCGGCTTGGCAGTGACACAGGCCGGGAAGAGGGAGGCGGCGAAGAGCCAGGGGAGGAGGGAGCGCATGGTGGCAAGATGGTGATTTGTCTTCCGGGGGCAAGCGCGGAGCTCTGGTTGCGGGTGTGGTTGGCCTCAGTCCCGGGTGACTTTGCTTCCCCACCAGGTCGGATTGGGCCGGAAGGCTGGATCGAGGAAGTTGGCGTGTTGTTTTTCAAGTCGGGGAAGACGCTGGGATTTGATGGCGGCATCCTGTTGCTTCCGTCGTGCGGAATCGAAGCGGGCATCCTTCTTGGGGATGCGGGCACCCGTCGCGGCGAGCCAGGCATTGAGGGCGGTGTGGAGCTCCCTGACCCGTGGTTCTTCCCTGGCAGCGAGATCAGTCTGCTCTCCGATGTCCCGAGCGAGGTTGTAGAGTTCGTTCCTGCCATCCTCGTAATAATGAATGAGTTTCCAGTCCCCGCGGCGGATGATGGCACTTGGTTCCCCGCCCTGGTTGCCATAGTGCGGGTAGTGCCAGAAGAGGTCCCGGGAGGGGATTTTTTCTCCCTTGAGGAGGGGGACAAGGCTTACGCCGTCGACGTGCTGGGAGGGGAGGGGGGCAAGGCCTCCCAGCTCGAGGAGGGTAGGGTAGAAATCCGTCCCGGTCACCGGGGTCTCGCAGGTTGTGCCGGGGCGGGCGACCCCCGGGGCCTTGATGTAGTAGGGTTCGCGGATCCCGCCTTCCCACTGGCGTCCCTTGCCCCCCCGGTAGGGGAGGTTGCAGGTGGCGAAGGCATCACCGGAGGAGACCCCACCGTTGTCCGAGGTAAAGATCACGATGGTCTTGTCGGCAACCCCCGCATCATCGAGGGCCTCAAGGACGATGCCGACCGCGTCGTCCATGGTTTCCATCATGCCGGCATAGATGGGACAGTCCTGCACCTGGCGTACCGGCAATGTGCGGTCGATGAGAAAGCGGTCGCCCTGGTGGGGAGATTTCCCGGCCTTGTCCCGGTACTTCTTCCAGAGATCCGGAGTGGTCTGGATCGGGCCGTGGACCGAGTAAAAGGAGAGAAAGGCAAAGAAAGGGGAGTCAGCCTTGCTCTTGATAAAGGTGGCGGTGTCATCGGCGAGGCGCAGAGGGAGGGACTGTCCCTTCGGCCCATCTGTCATCTTTGGGTTTCGGAAGGGAGAAAAGAATCCCCCGGGAGGGCTGCCGCGGTGGTGTCCCCCGATGTTGCGATCGAAGCCGTGGTCTTCCGGGAATGAGCCCTCACCGCCAAGATGCCACTTTCCTGCGAAGAAGGTCCGGTAGCCACCCTTCTTGAGCGCCTCGGCAAGGGTGGTATCCTCATGAGGAAGGTGCCGGACGTATTCCGATGGCAGGATCTTGTTGTTACGCTTCCAGTCGAGTCCGGTGGCAGCCCCGATCCAGTCGGTGATGCCGTGCCGGGCGGGATACTTGCCGGTCATGATGCTGGCCCGGGAGGGAGAACAGACCTGGCAGGTGGCATAGCCGTTGGTGAAGCGGACCCCTTCCCTCGCGATGCGGTCGATATGAGGAGTTTCGTAATAGGCGCTTCCTTCAATGGAGAGATCCTTCACCCCGAGGTCGTCTGCAAGAATGAAGACCATATTGGGACGGGCCGGGGCACTGGAGAGGAGGCCGGTGAGGGTGGACAGCGAGGCGAGCAGGATTCGAATCATCGGGCAAATCGGACTGGGAATGTTGAGAGTGTCCCGGTGAGGAAGCAGGCCATTCCATCGCACGGCAAGCGCCAAGGCTGAATCTGCGGATAATCTTCACACCCCGGGAACACACGAAGGGACGACGCGCCCCCGGGGATTCACCCGGCCTTTACATGCTCTTGAGAGACGGCACACTTGGGGCCGTAGAAATCAGATTCATGAATACCCGGACATTAATCGTCGCAGGAGCCCTCGCTGGAGGTCTCACCCTGCAGGCCGCGGAATGGCGGACCTGGCGTGGAGATACCGAGGGGAGCGGGAGTGCGCCCGACGCCGAGACGGTCTCCAAGTTTTCCGATGAGGACAACCTCATCTGGAAGGTGACCCTCCCCGGTCCCGGCAACTCGACACCCATTATCACGCAGGACCGTATCCTGGTGACCTGCGGAATCGATGGGAATGATGCGGTCGTGGCCTACAGCATGGCGGGCAAGGAGCTGTGGCGCACTTCCTTTGGCCGGGAGAGAGCCGGGAAGGGAGACAACAAGCAGAAGGGAACGGGTGCGAATTCCTCGATTGTCACCGATGGCCGGGGAATTTTCGCCTACTTCAAATCCGGCAGGGTAGCGGCCCTGACGATGGCGGGGAAGAAGGTCTGGGAGATCAACGTACAGGATAAGTACGGCAAGGACACGCTTTGGTGGGATGAAGGAACCTCGCCCGTGATAGCGGGGGGGCTCGTCGTGCTCGCGGTCATGCAGACGGAGGGAGGGTCCTACATGCTGGGACTGGAGAAAAATACGGGGGAAGTCGCCTGGAAAGTGGAGCGAAACTATGATGTCGGGGCGGAGTCCGGAGATTCCTACACTACGCCGCTGGTGATGGAGGTTGATGGGCAGGAGACCCTCGTGACGTGGGGTGCCGACCACCTGACTGGACATGACCCGAAGAACGGCAAGCTGCTCTGGACCTGCGGGGGATTCAATCCGAACAAGACCAAGTTCTGGCGGGTGATTTCCTCACCTGCGGCTACGGACGGGATTGTGGCGGTCTCCTATGCGCGTGGCAAGACCACCGGCGGTGTTCGCGTGGGTGGTAAGGGCGACATCACAAAGGAGGCCTGGCTCTGGAAACGCGATGGAGTCGGCGCGGATGCAGTTTCTCCCATCGCCCACAATGGGAAATTCATCGTGGTGAATGACTCGGAAAAGCCCCGGGGACTGGTTTCCTGCCTCGACGCCGTGACGGGGAAGACGATATGGGAGGAGCAGCTTCCGCGGGCAGCGCAGAAGTTTTACTCATCGCCACTTCTGGCAGGCGACAAGTTCTATCTCGCCCGGGTCGACGGAGTGGTCTACTGCGGCACCGTGACCGAAAAGGGGCTCTCCAACCTCACCGAAAACCGGCTTGAGGATAACATATACGCTTCTCCAATTGCGGTGGGGGAGCGGCTTTTTGTGCGCGGTCGCCGCAATCTCTACTGTCTGGGGAACAAGTAGCGAGGGCCTTCCGGCAGTTTGGACGAATCGATCGGATGCTGGCCGTGCCTCGAGCAATCGCCACGACGGAATGACATCATGAAGAACAGGGTGACAGTTGGATGGGCACGAGCTTCTGGAGCAATGGTCTGCAGCGTGCTCATGGTGGCCTGCTCCACTCAGAGGAAGGATGACCCCGGGGCGAGTTTGCGTTCAACCCCGGGGAGTGACGGACCAGCTGTCGCTTCGCCCGGTGTTGTCGCGCGCGAGCAGGCCAAGCCGGGCGCGGAAGCGCAGGACGGGCAAGCCCGGGGCCGGATCAGCCAGATGGACATCGGTAGCCTTTTCCAGCTGAGAGAGGAAGGGCGTGTTTTTCTCGTCGATGTGCGCCCGGCCTTCTTTCACGCTCTCAACCACATCCCGGGCTCGATCAGCCTTCCCCTGAAAAAATTAGATGCCCAGTTGCCGGGTATGCAGCCGCAACTGGACGCGGCCCTCTCGGAGGGCAAGGTGATTGTGCTCTACTGCACGGACGAAAACTGCCCCGACGGGCGCCGGGCGGCCACCAGATTGGCGAAGCTGGGTTACTCAGTCTCCGTATACAAGGGAGGTTGGAAGGAGTGGAAGGAGTCGGGGCTTTAGTGCCCCTTATCCTGGTTGCCCTGGCCGGTTCAGACGGCTTTCCCGGGCAAGGCGGTCGGGTTTTCAGGGTGGGATGAAAATGACCGTGAACGGGCCGGAAGGTTAATCAGGCCGGTTTGCGGATGTGGAGCCAGGCATGGACGTGCGGCTTACCACGGAAGTAGGAAATCATGTTGGGGCCTTCCAGTTGCCACACATCCCAGACCTCGTCCTTGCCGATATTCTCGTCCTTGTAGAAGGCGAGGTGCAGGTTGTCGACACCACCACCCTTGATGTATTTGAGGGCTTCCTCGGAATCCTGCTTGCGGAACGGGGCAAGGAGGTCGCCGACCACTTTCATGACGTGGTCCTTCTGGTCCCTGCTCAGGTCGCCGACGCGAATGCCGTCGAGCCCGCTTTTCCTTCCTGTGAGCTCGACTGTCTTGTTTCCTTTTTCCCCGCGGCTCCTGCCGAGAAGTGCCTCCTTGCGCTGTTTGCCGTCGAGCATCTGGTAGACCTCATTGGCCCGGACTGCCTGGTACCAATACGCATTGTCCTCGTGTTTGGGGCCCTCGTTGAAGCTCTTGGCGGCGTGGCCGTAGAAGATGGGACCACCGAAGGCGGCACCTTCCACCGAATCTCCGTCACACCGGCGGGTACAGTGCCGGCCGGTGAGGACAAACTCGAATTTTCCGGAACCGGGTTTGCCGAAGACGGCGACGGAGGATCCGCCCTCGAAACCGTCGATCCCACTGTCCCATTCGACCTGCTCGTAGACCTTCTCGGCATACTCCTCGCTGTGGATTCCCATGAAGATATCCTTGATCATGGCCTGCTGGTCCCTGGTGAAGCTCTCGACCTTGAGTTTCGTAATGTGCCAGTTGTTGTCGACCTTGAGGCGGAGCTTGTGGTCGAAGGGGAAACAGATCGTCCTGCGTTGTTCTTCGGTCAGGGAGTCGTAGAAGGTTTTGACCAGAGTTTCGGAGGTCGCCCCGGACGCCTGCTTCTTAGCCGCGAGGGCGGGGATCAGGCTGGCAGTGCCGACCCCGGCTGCGGTGCCGGCGGTGGTGCGGAGAAAGGAGCGGCGGGTGGAGGCGGAGGAATCTGGATTCATGGTTTTCCCTAGTTCGGATTCCAGAGCTGTACAGGTATGCAAGCGAGCCCGCAAATCTTTTTGGGGAGTGGCGTGGTCGTTGCCGTGGTTCTCTTCACCCGGAGCTGACCCTGGGGTGGGGGTCGTATGCCGGAGTGAAACCGGGCCAAGGGTTTCGCTGCGGTTACAGAGCGTTCACTCGCCCTGGTTCGCAGGGCCCTGCGCCGCGTGGGCCTGCTGACGCAGGATTTTCCTTTGATAGCGCCCCTGCACGATATCGGTGAGGACCAGCACTCCGATCACGAAATAAAAGGTGGTCTTGGTCATGGGCGTGATGGGATTGCCGCCGAGATGCAGGTGAGCGAGATGTGCCCCCTCTGTCAGGAGCATCACCCCTACAATGAAGAGAATGAAGAGGCCGAGAACCTCATACATGCGGTTCTTCTGGAGGAAGGTGGCTACCCGGTCTGCAAGCCAGATCATGAGGAGGCCACTGCTCACGATGGCAATGGCCATGAGAAGGAAATTGGCCTGGCCGGTTTCCTCGTCCTTGGCGAGGGCCATGGCGGAGAGAATGGAGTCGAAGGAGAAGATGAGATTCATGAGCACGATCCAGAAGATGGTCTTGCCCACGGAACGCTGCCGGCTCTCTCCGTGAGAGAGGTCGTGCTTGGCGAGCATGTGGAAGATTTCCTTGACCGCGGTGTAGAGGATGAAGGCTCCGCCGAAGAGAACGATCACGGAGTGGAGGTTGAAGGTTCCGTCCACCACCTTGTGAATGGTGCTGACCGCCTCGGTGCCGTGAGGAGCGGGAGCGGTGATTTGTGAACCCCACTTGATGCTGAACCAGGAATCCTGGAAGTTTTCCACAAGGCTGACCACCAGAAAGAGGAGGATGATTCGCAGGCCGATGGCGAGGCCGATGCCCATCCGGCGGACGAAGGCCTGTTTCTCAGGAGTCACCCGCTTGGACTCGAGGGAGATATAGAGAAGGTTATCGAAGCCGAGGACGGCCTGCAGGAGAACGAGAAGAAAAAGTGTGATAAGGAAGTCCATTGGATATCAGGAAGTTGAGGGCAGGAGTTCTACGAAGACAAAGGACGGTTTCAGAGCTCTAACGGGGAACGGGGGTGCCGCCAATCCTCAGATCATGCCTTTCTGCTTGATGTCAAAATAGCGGTTTGAGAGGGCGACCGGGAGATCCTGGGCGGTTTCGTCGAGGGTCAGGATGCCGTAGGAGCGAAGGCGTCCGAGGATCTGCTCCCGAGCCTCGGCATACATGTGGGCGGAGGAAGAAGACAGGGCGCGGTCCAAAGTGCGGATCTCGCCTTCGCGGCGGCGGTCGACTTCGCGCTCGCGCAGGCTGGCGAGCATCACGAGGTGGCGCTCGCGCAGGCTGCGAAGGGCTGGTTCCAGTTCCCGGGAATCCTCGCTGCGGAGGTTGGTCAGGACGACCACCAGAGCGCGGCGTTTCTGGCGTTGCAGGCAGATATCGACCGCCTCGGCGTAGTCGCTGGGTACGGTCTGGGTCTCGAAATCGTAGAGGTGATTGAGAATCGTGTTCATGGAGTGCTGTCCCCTGACCGGAGGGAACCAGCTGGTGGACGCTCCGAAGCCAAGGACTCCGATCTGGTCTCCCTGCCGGAGAGCGATGTAGGAGAGCAGGAGCATGGAATTGAGGCAGTGGTCGAACTGGGGAAGATCTCCGTCCATGCTGCGCATGCGCCGGCCGCAATCGAGCATGAGAATGATGGTCTGGTCACGCTGCTCCTGGTACTCCCGGCTGACCACTGCAAGGCGCTTGGAGGTGGCCTTCCAGTCAATCTGGCTAAGGTTGTCACCCTCCTGGTAGTCCCGGAGCTGGTGGAATTCGCGGCTCACTCCGACGATGTTTTTCTTGATGATTCCCATTTGGTTCTCGCGGTTTTGCAGGGCGAGGAGCATGAGGCGGAGGACGGGTTCGAAGTTCGGATAGACGCGGGCCTCCCTGTGCTCGCCCAGTTTCAGGTGCCGTTCCCAGAAGCCAAGAGGAGAGAGGAGCCGGACGTGGGCCGGGGAAAAGTGAAGCATGCCACGGCGAAGCATGCGAATGGTGTAGCGCACGAAGAACTCCCGGCGACCGGGGACGCGGCCACGCCAGGGCAGTTCGCTGCTGCGGGACTTCCCCGGGATTCCATCAAAGAGGGAAAGCCGGATGGGGACGCGGTTCGGGTTGGTGAGAACAAGTTCGACCTCGCCGTCGGCGCCGAGGGCAAAGCGCCCCGGAATGCGGCGGGAAAGGCCGGGGTTCTGGAGAAGGTAAACGAGAACAGCGTCGGCAATGAGAATCAGGCACGCTCCCAGAGAGGTCAGGGTCCATATTCCGGCAAGGCCTCCCCGGAGGGAGGCAAAGAGCCCCAGCAGGGAGAGCCCAAGCAGAGCGTAGATAAGGCGGGTCGTAGGAGTCATGGGCGGAGATCAGCCTTCAGGGGCTGATTTCTGATGACCGGTTAGGGATCACTGGCGGGGCGCGAGCACGGAATCGACAATCGCGCGGAGGGTGTTGTCCTGGGTCATTCCGGTCATTGTGGACTCCGCGGAGAGGGTGATCCGGTGCCGGAGGACCGGGAGGGCCGCGCGTTTGATGTCGTCGGGGGTGAGGTAGGCTCGGCCGGAGAGAAGCGCGTAGGATTTTCCAATGCGGATGAGGCTGATGGCACCCCGGGTGCCTGCTCCGACCGAGATGCCGGCCGCTTCCCGGGTGGCCCGGACGATGGCGACGGCGTAATCGGCGACGGCGCTGACGCATTCAATACTGACACAGGCTGCCTGGGCCTTGATGATGTCGTCCGGGGTGCATACCGTCTCGATGGAACCGGGATCGAGTCCGCGACCACCTGGTCCACCCGCGGCTTCCTGCACGATGCGCGATTCCTGTTCGCCGGTGGGGTAGTCGATCAGGAGCTTCATGACGAAGCGGTCAAGCTGGGCCTCGGGAAGGGGGTAGGTGCCATCCTGCTCAATCGGGTTCTGGGTGGCCAGAGTCATGAAGGGTGGGGTGAGCTTCATGGTGTCGCCATCGATGGTGACCTGGGTTTCCTGCATGACCTCGAGGAGAGCGGCCTGGGTCTTGGCAGGAGCGCGGTTGATCTCGTCCGCCAGCAGGAGGTTTGTGAAGACGGGGCCCCTGCGGACGCGGAAGGTCTGGGACGACATGTCGAAGAGGGTGTGGCCCGTGATGTCGGTCGGCATCAGGTCGGGAGTGAACTGGATGCGGCCGAAGTCCCCACCGAAGGATTTTGCGAGGGCAAGGACGAGGTGGGTCTTTCCCAGTCCGGGCTTTCCCTCGATGAGGACGTGCCCACCTGTGATCAGGGCGGCAAGAACCTGCTCCACCAGTTCGTCCTGGCCGTAGAACACGCGGAGAATCTGAGTGCGGATGCGCGCGAGAACCTCACCGCACTTCGTCAGGTCCGGGTGGGTAGGGGGACCGGATGGGAGCTGGCCCGGAGACTGGGTGAGAGAGGTCGGCTCGCTCCCTGAAGCTGGATCGCCTTCAGGGGTTGGAGTGGCTCCCGGAGTGGGTGGCAGGCTTGGGTCAGTCATAGTTGTTCTTCTAGTGTGTTGAGGTCCCTGCAGAGTTGCACAAAGCGGTTGGGTTCCCGGCCGGGATCACCGAGGAGGGCATCCTGGATTCGCTGCACAGGCATCCCGGTCCGGTCCGCGAGGGCGGTCCACTGGTGCTCTTCGGTCCGGGCCGCGTCTTCCCAGCCCATGGTGGAGCGCAGTCGGTGCAGGATACGGCGGCGCAGGGGGCCGAGAAGCTGAGAGATGGCCTGTTGGCGCCAGAGGAAGTCGCCCGTGGCATCAATGTGCCGGGCGAAATCCCGTTTCGAGAGCGTTTCATCCGGAAGGAGAGGACCATGACGGGGAAAATTCTTCCAGATCCAGATCACGAGGACGAGGAGGATGGGAACAATTACCATCCAGCCACGGGACCAGAGGAGGGCCAGAAAGGAAAGGTCGGCCCCATCCACTATGAGCAGATGGCCGTTTCCTGTCTGGTCGATCATGGCCCAGAAGAGGGCGGCATGTTCATGCTCTCCAATCTGGCGGTTTCTAAAGGGATGAGCATCAGCCACGAGGATCACGTCGCCGTCCCCGTAGGCGAACTCGAGGATGGGGCGAGGCCCGCCGGAGGCGTCCCGGCTCGAACTGCCGGAGTCGAAATTGAGAAGCAGGCTGGACTGGAATTCGACTTCGTAGGCCCGCTCTTGAAAGGTGATCGAGCTGTGGTCTTCGTCCCCACCAGGGTAGGAAGTGCTTACTTTGAAGTATTCGAGAAGGAAGTCGTCGCCCTCGTTGTTCACAGCCTTATGGAAGGGGTTGGCTCCGGGAGCTTCCTCCATAAAGTCGTTGTGGAAGCGGCTGGCAAATTCGATGAAGTAGATGAGGGTTCCGCCTTCATTCACCCAGTTTCGGATCACTTCAGCGCTGCCGCGAGAGGTGACACCATCACTGGAAAGGGCAAGGGTAGTACCGTAGTGCGGAAGATCGACGAGAGAGGAGCGTCTTTCGGAGGAGACTCCATACTGTTCACACATGCGCTGGGCAGCGAGGAAGGGATTGCGTGATGCTTCGCCCCTGTAGCCGATTTCCACTTCGATTTTCTCCTCGGTGTAGTCGCCACCACAGGCACACAGTGCGAGGGTTCCTCCGACCAGGCCCCAGAGCAGTTGGTGGCGAAGGAAGGGAGTCTGGATGTTTTGTTCATCCATGGGGCACCTCCCCCTTGAATGGCCAGCGCTGCAGGAGTTGCTCCATTGTGTCCTGATCCGGTTCGAGATGGCCGTAGGCGAGCTCGACCCAGATCCCGGTGAGCCTTTCAATGTAGCGAAAGCATCCCTGCGCGGCAGGGTTGGAACGGGCGTGCGCGAGGCAGTCAATCTCGGTGTCGCTTTCCCGAATTGGAGAGTGGGCGGACTCGACCAGCCAGGAGAGCGCACCACGGTAGAGGAGGCTGAGGGCCTCCTTTTTCCGATTTTCATTCCAGGCCTGGCGGGCGGCGCTGACGATATCCTCGGGGAGCGACTCGGAAGTAATCGGCATTCCCAGGAGAGTACGGGCCTGGGATTTTTCTTCCGGACTGGTGCTTTCGCGCGAACCGAAGAAGTGACGGTTCCTGTAGATGAGGACGACGAGAAAGGTCAGGAGTGTGGCGACGAGGAACCAGAACAGGAACTGGCCGAGGCCGGCGAGGAAGCTGAAGGAATCGGCGTAGCCCGGTTCACGGGCGTTCTCCCGGATTCGTCTCTTCTCCGTCCGGGTGTGAATTTCGAAATCCTCGTGCTCCAGGACACGCTCGATGACCTCCCCGGGACGATCGCGGGCGCTCCGGGCGTTCGCATTGGAAGGGAGGAGCGTGAAGATCAGGCTCGCCGCCAGGACAGGGACGATGCTGCCGGACTGCAGCCTGCGGAGGCGGTTGGCGATGCGCCGGAAGGTGAGTTCGACATCCCAGCCTTCGAGGGCAGTGCGCGCATTAAGATAGATGCCAAAGCCGCCGGCCACGTAGAGGATCTCGGTGAAGGTGAGGGCGATCACCCAGGCACAGAGAAGCCCGAAGACCTTCATGGGCGCGAGAGCGACTGTGCCCGTTTCGAGGAATTCAAAGAGAACGGCAAACGTGTCGGTGGGTGTGGGGGGAGCGACAGCAGGCATGGCCGCGGAGGCGAAGAGGACGAGGGCGTAGGTAAAGAAGAACCAGAGGAACAGGCAGATTGCGAGGAACCACAGGGCCTGCCCCCCCCCTGATTGCATGAGTGCATATCTCCGTTGCAGGTAGGAATTCCCGGTGAGGCCTTCCAACTCCTTGATGGGCATGACGGAACTGCGGGTGAGGGAGAAGCGGCCCATGACGAGGGCGTTAAACGCCTGCCGGGTGAGGAGCCGGGGAAGAGCGCGAAAGAATTCACGGAGAGTGGGTGCGCTGCCGAAGAGGGCCCGGCTCAGGTAGAAGAGAGGGATGCGGTCAAAGAGGGGTTTCAACCACCAGATAAGAATGCAGAGAAGCAGGTAATTGGGCCAAAGGAGGACGGAAAAAAGGGCAATGATGGGCAGGACGCTCAGGCTCCAGAGGAGGAGGACCTTTCCGAGATGACGCCGACAGAGGCTGATCCCGAGATCGATTGCCTCCCACGGGCGGCGGGGTCGTAACTCCGCGCTGATCTGTTCAATGTCCATCGTGTGAGCGGGGGATCCCGCCACGTCCGGCGAAGACCAGGTATGCAATGAGGAGGATCCAGAAAAAGATTCCGACGGAGTATTTGATGACCGGGTCGAGGGGTTGCGCGGACCAGAAGCCCTCGATGCAGGCGGCGACGAAGGTCATACAGGACGCCCCGAGAATGAGAGGAAGAGAAGTGCGGCCCGCCTCGACGAGCGCCTGACGCCGGGTGCGGCGCCCGGGCTTCAGGATGGAGAGGCCGAGGAGCATGCCGCCTGTTCCGGAGATCACTAGAGCCATGAGCTCGAAGGAAGAGTGGCCGGCCACGAAGCTGTAGAAGGTGTCCGGGCGGCAGGCGTGGTGCACATATCCGGTAGCAGCTCCGAGATGGATTCCGTTGAAGACTGAGAAAAAAATAGTTCCGAGGCAGAACAGGATCCCGCCGGCAAAGGTCATGAAGTCTATGCTGATGTTGTTGTAGACGTACATGCAGAACATGATGAAGTTCGATTGGAACTCGTCCCGGACTGCATCGGTCGGCGCCCGCTCGCCCCACGTCACATCGAGGGCGAGCATTTCCTCCTGCCCCAGGACGGACTGAACCCAGATGGGGTCGAACTGGACGGAAACCACCATGGCCAGGAAGCCTCCCCAGAACAGGAGCATGTTGAGCCAGAAGAGGCGGGCATGGGCGCGAACGGAGCGGGGAAAGGTGCGACCAAAGAAGGTGAGCATGCTCTCGGCCAGTGGTCTGCTGGGCTTGTAGATAAGATTGTAGCCACGGATCACGAGGGAGTTGAGGCGCTCCGTAAGGCTTTTGCCGTAGACCCTGTGCTCGGCCAGGGAGAGATCACTGCAGGCCTGGCGGAAGAGGCCCGGCAGGCGCTCGGGATCTGCAACAGGCTGTCCCTTCTGGGATTCAAGCTTCTGAAGCATGTTCTCAAACTCGACCCAGTCCCGTGCGCCGCGCTCTTCAAAAGAGGTTCGTTTCATGGGAATGCTGTCCTATCTGGTTTCATCGAGCCAGGCGCCGATATTGATAACTTCGTCCACGGCAGCTGGGCCGGTTTTCCCGGTGAGCGGGGTGAGATGATCGGCGATTTCCATGCGGCGGGCCTCGGACCAGAGCGGAAGGCGTTCGCGAAAACCTGTAAAGGCGACCTGCTCCTCACGGTGGAGAGGAAAACGAGGAGG
>CAWWCX010000079.1:0-12826 GCA_963935445.1 uncultured Roseibacillus sp. | reverse complement strand
ACACTGCATATCGTCGGCAGCGTCAGATGTGTATAAGAGACAGCCCCGGGCACCCTCTCCCTGCACGTCGTAAAGCCGAACAGCACCAATCTGAAATACTCTCTTGGCAACCGGATCGATGCCGCCCCGGGCCCCACGGCCTCTCCCAGCAATCTCGACGAAATCATCGCGGGGAAATCAACGCGAGTCCTGACCCTCGGAGCCCGACGGGACTGGTCGACAGGCAATATCGGCCGCACCAACGTCTACCGCCTGCAATCGGGCGGCAAGAGCCTCTTCTGGTTACCAGTCACCGCAACGCAGAGCGATATCCTGCCTCCCAACACGCCCCTCTCCGCTTCCGAAAAAGACCGCGTCCGAGGATTGTGGGTCGGGGAGGTGAGCGTCACCGGCGTCAGTTCCCTCGTCGAGGACGGAGCCCCCGTTCGTCAGGCTGCCGCCCCTGCTCCGATTCGAATTCTCCTTCACTCCGACGAGTCCGGGATTCTCCGGCTTCTCTCCCGGGTCACGATCATGAAAACCCGGTCCGCGGACCCATCCGTTCCTTCCAGCCCCGTGCTTGTCGTCGACGACAAGCTTCTGCCCTATTTTGAGGGAATCCAGCAGCGCGACGATAAGCAGGTCGGGATCCGCCTTGAAGCGGTCGCCTTCGAGATGCCCCGGGACACCAGCGCGGCAGCCCAGCAGGATGCGAACCAGCAGGACGGGATCAACGACGACCTGATTGACTTCATCGTCGCCGAATCGAAAAGCCCTGTCACCAAGTGGCTCGACGGGAAGGACCAGTATACGGACCGCAGCCAGGTAACCCGGGCCGCCATTGAATCCTATCTCCTCTTCCGCAACCTGCGCCCCCCTACCCTCAAGGAAACCTACCACTCCTCCCTTCGCGTCAATGGCGGACTCGGAGCGGGCAAGTCGGTGACCACTGTTCCCGGAAGCCTCTCCCTCGACTCCTTCCACCGGTCCAACCCGTTCCGCCACGCCTTCCACCAGAAACATGCGAGGGGCCCCCTGATCAGCAGGGAACTCAGCATTGTCTTCGACGCCCAGCAGGGAGTTCCCGACCGCCTCGTAGGGACCTACCGGGAAGACATCACAGGCCTGACAAAAAGCAGGGTCACCATGACCGGGCGCATCAAGATCCAGCGAGCCTCGCCAGTCGGCACCCTCGAGGGGGCCCAGTAGACCATGAGCCCTTACCCGAATTCTCATCAGCACCTTTTACCGACAGCATTCATGAAGAAGTTTCCCAGATCTTCCTTCCTCCCTGCAGCTCTTAGATGGTTCCCGTTTCTCCTGTTCACATCGGGCCTCCAGAACGCCGATGCCCAGAACGCCATTGTGGGACCGGGGCAGGATGTAGGCGCAAACTTTTCTACCCCGGCGTCCTACCAGTTTCCCAATACCTCAACCAGTATACCCACCACCAAGACCTTCCGGATCAGGAACTACAGCAACGAATTCACCCGTATCACCTGGCAAATCAGAAGTCCTGACGATCAGCTGACCAGCGCACCGTTCGCAATCGTAATCGACAGCAATAACAGCCTCAGTTCCGCCTCCACAACCGGGATTTTTGGCGCCACGAACACCTCTCAGGGGTTAAGTGGCACAGATCAGGCGGGAAGGAATTTCAACTACACGAATGTTCAGGTTCGCTTCACCCCCTCTAACGAGACAAACCACGATGGATACTACCTGATCATTCCCAGCACGGGGGAACGCTTCAACCTCTCAGGCCGGGGCGACAATTCGGCCAAGATCTCCGTTGAGGATCCCACTGGATCCACCCTCGACTACGGAGCAGACGCAGCCTCCTTTCCCTTAAGCCAGCTCCCGGCCTCCGGGATATCCAACTCCACTAGTCAGCAGGTCTTCACTATCCGGAACTCCTCCACCGAGGCGTTCTCCGTAGCCTCCATCACCACCACGGGAGGAAACAGTGCGGAATTCGCGGTGACTGACATTCCAACTTCGGTTCCCGCCCTCGGTTCAGCTACGTTTTCAATCACTTTCACTCCTGTCTTGGGTGGAAACCGTAGCACCAAACTGGTGATCACCCATGGCGACTCTCCCCGGTCACCTTTCAGCATAAACCTGCAGGCAACCGGGCTGGCCGGGGAAATCGGAGTCAAGGATCCCGACGGGGCGACCATGACCCACAGTGCGACCGCCGCGAGCTTCCCGAGCCACTCCTTCCCGCAGACTCCGGCCAATGCCACGAGTTCTCGCCAGTTCACCATTGAAAACTCCGGAAACAATCCCCTCAACATCACCAGCATCACCAGCAGCAGCGGGGACTTCATCGTCAGCGCCGTTCCGCAGACCGTCGCGCCCCCGGAAGGAGGCAGGAATGGTTCCGAGACGTTTCTGGTCACCTTCAGTCCCTCAAGCGGGGGCACGAAGAGCGGCATCATCACCATCAACAGCAGCGATCCGGAGGAGGGCACCTTCAGAATCAGCGTGACCGGCACCGCGGTGGTGCCTGACATCGTCGTCAAGAACCCCGCGGGAACAACCCTCGGCGCAGACGGGAGCCCCACGGTCACGCTTCCAAGCACCTCCGTCAATACGGCCGGAAGTCCGCAGACCTTCCGCATCGAGAACAGCAGCTCCGGCGCTCCGCTCTCAATCACCGGCATCACCTCGAGCAGCACGGAATTCGAAGTCGCCAACATCCCTGGCAGTGTCAACCCAAGCGCATTCCAGGAATTCAGCGTGACCTTCCGCCCGAGCGGGGGAGGGCCAAGAACTGGCACCCTGACCATCACGAGCAATGATCCGGACGAGGGGACATTCGCCGTCAACCTCTCGGCGACCGGACTTCAACCCGACTTTGCCCTGAAGGGTCCCAGCGGCGCAGCGCTTCCGGCCGGCGCAACCGTCAGCCTTCCTGCAACCGCCGTCAATGGCACCACCACCCGCACCTTCACAATTGCAAACTCCGGCGGCACACCCCTCACCATAAGCAACATCCAGTCCAGCAACACCGCGGAATTCACCGTCGGGGGAACAGCCCTGCCTGTCACCATCGGAACCGGCAACGAGCAGACCTTCACCGTGGCCTTCGAGCCTGACTCCCAGGGGACTCGTCAGGCCGACCTTCTGGTCACTCACGACGATCCCAGCAAACCCAGCCCCTTCCAGATCTCCCTCACGGGCCTCGGCACATCCTCGAGCATCGCGGTCAAGGATCCCGACGGGCAATACATCCCCTACCGGCCTGCAGACGCACCCAATATCGACCTCCCCGCAACCTCAGTCGGCACTCCCTCAACCTCGACCTTCACCATCGAGAACGGGGGCAACACTGCGCTCACGATTCAGAGTATTACTTCGTCCAACAACACCGAATTCAGCATCCAGAACGCCCCCTCCAGCATCCCTGCCGCCAGCGGAGGAAGCCCGGGGAGCGCCACCTTTGATGTTGTCTTCACGCCCGCCGGCTCAGGCTCCGCCAACAGCCTCCTGCAGATCCGCAGCAATGACGGATCAAAATCTCCGTTCCCGGTTCAACTGAGATCTGCCGCCCAGGAACCCCAGGTTCAGGTCGAGGTCGACACTATCCTGCAGGATGGAGTAGGAACCGTCGACTTTACCCCGGGTGGGACCACGGTCTTCGTCGGAACGGCCAGCACCAAGACCCTGACGGTGACCAACACCGGGCTAGCGGACCTCACCGTCAACGACTGGAACATCACCGGCCAGTTCAAGGACGTCTTTTCAATCAGTCCGGAGCCCGGATCCTTCGCCCTCTCCCCGGGGGCCAGCAGGGAATTCACCATTCGGTTCTCGCCGAATTCAGACGATACGGCCTCCGCCCTCCTGCAGTTCACGGCCAACGATCCCGATATCACCGGCCCCTTCGACATCAACCTCGCTGGAAAGGGCACAACAGTCCCACCCGACGCTGATGCCTTTGGTTACCAGCTCTTCAAGGGTACATCGCAGGGATTCCAGGACATTCGAAACACGGGCCAACGGGCTTCCGGACTTTCCGGCGACGACGTGGCGACCGAGCTCCCGCTCGGCTTCAACTTCCAGTTCTACGACCAGACCTACAGCACGATCTTCGCCAACTCAAATGGGCTTCTCCGCTTCGGAGGCTCCTCCACAAGCTATATTCCGCACGACATCGGCAGTGGTTCTCCGCCCAGGAATATTATCGCTCCGTTCTGGACCGACCTCCGCGCGGACTACGGCGGAAACGTGTATTACCAGACGGAGGGGGAACCCGGAAACAGGGTCTTCCTCATCCAGTACCAGAACATGCCTCTCTACCAGAACCGGAGCCGGGCCTATACCTTCCAGGTCAAGCTCACCGAGGGTTCCAACACGATCGAGTTCATCTACAACAGCATTCCTCATCCCGAGAACCGCGTTTCGTCCCGACTGCTGATTGGAATCGAAAACGCGGACGGCACAGGCATCCGGGAGCGCTTCGGACTCCTGCGGGAAGCGGTCCCGATCAACACGCCCTATTCCGTCAAGTTCACCCGCCCCGCCCTGATCGACATCACCAGCACCTACGAGCAACCCGCCGTCGCAATTCAATCCCTCGCATGGGACGCGAACACCCTGACGGTGGAAACGTCCACCCCGAATGGGGCCAAGGCCGGCGACCAGATCGTCATCGCAGAGGCAGGTTCGCCGGCTTACAACGGCTCCTACACCGTCGCGAACCGCGTCAATTCCCGACGCTTCACGATCTCCGCTTCCCGGCAGGCCGGCGTTCCCGCAACAGCCAGTGGAGGAACCCTGCGGAATCCCGAAGTCAGGATTGGATCCGCCGAACTGGGCTTTCTTCCCGACCCTTCCGTCCCGCAGGCACAGCGAACCGTGGAGGTGGGGAGCCTCCAGAACTTCGAGGCCCCTGAGTATATTTATCTCAACAAGGACTTCAGCCCCCTCAAGGTCATGGGCGACTCGGGCGTCGGTTACGACGACCCCTCCCTCGCAGTATACCGGCTTAAGAATGAAGGCTACGCCATCGACACCGTGGTAACGCAGGGAACCAACACCTTTTTCCAGCACACGGTCAACAGGGATATCTCCATCGTCTGGAAGTGGAAGCTCGAGTATGCGGTGTTCATTGATGCGAGGGCTTCCACGGGAGAAAACCTGAACGGGGGAACTGGCAACCCCGATCCTGCTATCGGCAGAACGTGGTGGGATGCCGACGAACCAGTGAGCCCATCCATCGACCGGGTGATCGGCACGGACTTTCTCTCCTCCGACATCGAGGGGGTGCGATTCCAGACAAAGTCATACCAACTCGCCACCGCTCCCTCCTCGGAATCACAGATAAGACTCATTCCGGCCACCTACCT
Organism: uncultured Roseibacillus sp.; assembly: GCA_963935445.1. Lineage (GTDB taxonomy): Bacteria > Verrucomicrobiota > Verrucomicrobiia > Verrucomicrobiales > Akkermansiaceae > Roseibacillus_B. The sequence continues at coordinate 7,493 of CAWWCX010000079.1, read as the reverse complement.
CCAGGCCCGGCAGGGAACCCGCATGCAGACCAGCCAGCTCACCATCAACAACTGGACCGTCATCAGGTGGAACCTGCAGATGCAGGTCCGCTACTCGTTCTCCGCGCTGGCCAAGGACGGGAACGATGCCTCCAACCTCCTCCAGCAATCCTTTGTCAAGGTCCTGGGCCAGGACCAAAACGGGCAAGAGATTGAACCCATCTGGTCTACGAACAAGACCGCCAATCTCGCCTGGGTGGATGTCGGCCGCCGCGTCAAAGTAGGCAGCTTCCACCGAACCGCCGACCGCTGCCTCACCCTTGAGGACTTTATCAACGCCCCCAGTGGAGATCTGCAGGAACTTGGGACCGATATCTCCATTTTCGAGGATGAGTCCTTTGATGATACCGCATCCCCCTCCCGCAGCCGGATAGCGCGCGTCAGGGAAGTCACCGCCACGCAACCGACCACCATCAACTTCATTTACGGACCCACCGTCTTCCGGGCGGAAATACCCATCGGCCAGGGATTTGACGCACTCAATCCTGACGGCCAACTCGTCCCCGACCTCTGTGCCGGAGCCAGACTCCGTGCTGGGGCACTCGGCCCCGGGGATACCGGGGCCGCCATCCCAAAGGGGCAACGTCCGGACGGCAGTCCCACCGGATCTCCCCTGCGCTGGGACCAGCTGGCCAAACGCCTCTACCCGGTGCGCCCGGGAACCTATCAGCTCGACTGGCCGGACGAGAGCGATCCCGGAACCACCTACCGGATCGAGTTCGTAACCGGTTACCCCAGCGACACCGTTTCCCTGATCTCGGAACGGGAAGAGGAAATCGGAGACCCCCTCAAGCAGACCCGGCGCGAAACCAATGGAAGCGCCTACGTGCTTTCAACAGCACTCGCCAGCGTAAGCGATGACTTTCCCGGCAGCTCAACCACTGCCGGAGAGGACGCCCATTATCGCTACCTTCATGACCCCAACCCGGCCCGACAGGCCCCTGCCAAGCTGGATCTATTTACATCAGACCAGTGGCATTTCCGTGAAATGCCCTTCTACGACCGGTCAAGCCGGGCCCAAGCGGACTCCAACAGCAGTGGAGCACCCTTTGTCGCCCGCGGCGAAGGCCGTTGTGTTCTTCTCTACAGTCGCCGCGCCAACTCCGACGAAATCGCAACCGGGGATGACACCAGGGAAAACCTCGTCGTGCGGGTCGTGCGCTCGGAGATCAAGCCCTCCATTCCGGTTACCGACCCTGCCCTCGTCCTCGGCTCACGCGGACTCCTCCTCGATGACAGCAAGTCCATGGGCTTGGTGCAGTCCGGCACTCCACCCACCAACCTCAATCCCGGCTCCGGATCCTTTTCCGTCGATTTCTGGCTCAACGCCAGTGACCTTCGCGCCGAGGACGGGGAAACCGATATCTTCCGCACTGCGGGCGGCGCCCTGAAGGTGACTCTCAGCAACAATATCGGATCGGTCACCGCAGCTGTTTCCTCAGGCAGCGCGACAATCAGCACCCCCTTCGGCTTTTCTTCGACCGGAGACATTGAGGTGACCAACCTGACCACCGGGCAGGCTCTCCTCGCCGGCACAGATTACTCCGCCACTCCCGGTTCGCCCTCAGGCTCTGTGACCATTCTTCAACCTGGAGATGGCGACTCGATTTCGGTCACCCTGACCGACCGCCCTGATCCCCAGCCACGCATTACCGCAACCTTCCGGGGCGTGGAGGTTTCCCATGATTTCTCCACCAGCGGAAGCGACTGGCGCCACTACATCATCCACGTCTTTTCAAAGACCATCTTCGGCACGGACTTCACCGTGGTAAACTTCTATGCAGATGGGATCAAGGCCGAGAAGGCGATCCGGAAGGCCACGGTCGCGGGTGGAACCCCTGTCACCATCAGCCAAACCGTGGACCCCTCAAGCTCACTGCGCCTCGGCATCGGCGCTGCCCCGGAAAGCCACCTGCAACTCGACAATTTCCGCCTCTTCAATATCCCAAGCGGCGCATGGCTTACATCAGGGGAGATCAGGGACCTGCGCTCGACATCCGCCGCTTCCCAAACCCTTCGGGCCCAGACCCCCGATTTCCTTTTCGACTTCGAACATTCGGGCACTCCTGCCCTGACACAGTTCGCAAACAAGGCTGCTGCATCGAGCTGGGGCATCGGTCCCCTCACCGGGGCGCCGGACTCTAATTCCTATAACGGGGCATGGGCCCGGGTGGGCCTTCAGGAAGTGGCCACCCGCATTACGAGCACCCTCGACAACGCCGGGTTCTACGGGAACGGCTACATTCTCAACAGGGTCTCCAATTACAACGCGACCCTCTACGACCGGACTGCCGAAATCGGCGGCTGGGGCCCCCTGTATCCCGTGAATGACGGGTCCCTCTATACGAGTGCGACCAGACTCCTCGAATCCGCATACTATGAGAATCCTTTCCGGCAGAGCGAAATCCTCCATCCCAACGTCGCCTGGCCTTACATCGCGGTGAAATACGAGGGAGTCACCTATCCAACCCATGGGCCTCACCAGGACAAGAGAATCTACATCGCCAGCCGGATTGGCTCCGAGGGGGTCGATTCCCAGGGAAAACTCCAACAGGTCTACCGCCTGGAAGACTACGAGGGCCTCACCGTCTACAACCAGCCCCGCAAGACCGATCCGGGTTACAATCCCAACGAAGAACACGCCTTCACCGCAGCCTCCAATCGGGCCGCCCTGAAGATCAAGGAACTTGACGAGAGCATTCCCAACAACCCTCCCCTGGCAGCCTTCGCCCTGCAGAAGGACATCAACCAATCCACCAAGGGGGCGACCTACACCTCGGATCCGTGGGTCCTCGTCCAGTTCAAGGATCTCGTGACCGGGGCATTCGAAATGTCTGCCTACAGGGTGGAAGGCACTCGCAGCGGGAACATCCCGTTCCCCCGTCCCACCGACGGCAAGGCCAACCAGACTCCGGGCCTTGCCTATGAAAGCGCTGCGAACCCGGAGGACCGGTTCCTTACCATGGACCCGGAGAAGACCTTCAACTTCAGTTACCAGTTCCTCTACCCTGCAGCCGCCGGCGATCTTCTCATTCCGCCCTATCCCCTGAACCTTGTGATCGGCAATGCCTCGATGCCCGATTCCCGGGGAGGAAACATCCAGATTGCCAAAGCCGATAGCACGCCCCTTTCACAGCGCACCCTCTGGCGTGATGTCAACCGCAACGCCTGGGTCGTCTCCGGAAATGGGAAATTCTTCTACCAGTATTTCTATCCCTTCCGACAAGACTTCTATCTCCCCGGGGTTACCCCCGGAAGCCCGGTTGCCTTCCTTCCCCCCGGCGCGTCCTCCTCGTCGACAGCTGCCAACTTCCGTGGCGATAACAAGACCGCCACGTCCGACGACGACCTGCCGGTGAAGATCACCTACGAAACCTACTGGCGCTCCGACTATCCCAAGCTCAAGCGGGGAGAGACCCTGACCTATCAAGGCGGGGAATACTTCAATGAGAACCCGGGATCCCAGGGCCTTCCCGCCCTCGTCGCCATGGCGGCCTCCGAGATCGTCTACGACAGCGCAACCCCGAGCATGGTCCTCAAGAAGACCGGGGTCTCCCCGGACTCCCATGGTTTCGAGGACTACTCGGCCCGGATCATCCGGCCTCTGGATCGTCGGGAAAAGCCTTTCAGGGTCTCCCAGATGGACGCCGCCGGGTTCACTCCGGCCTCCCCGAAGATTCTCATCATTGCAGAGCGGTGGTACTTCAAGGACCTCCCCGGATCCCTCCAGAAACGGTTCTACTTCAACTCCCTCAGTGAGAGGCTCGTGCTCCGGGGCTACCTGAATGACAAGGACAGTGGGGACCCCGATCTCACGGCTGGCCCCGATCCCCTGAACATCCTTGAACCCAACATCCTGACCGCCGACGAATACTCCAAGCTCTACACTCTTTCCAACGATTCTACCTGGCGCTCCACCGTCGAGGCCATCTTGCAGGCCTCCCGGGCTCCGGACCCGGTCCGCGATGCCAACCTGGCGACCCTCAATACCGATGGGAAATACTACGCCGGCGTCCAGGAGCCGGCCTCGGTCACCAAGGACGACACCTCGCTCAGCCCGGACGATCGCAGCAGGTTCAAGAGGCTCTCCAACATCCAGGAGGAAATCGATACTCACTGGACCGGAACGAGTGGGAGTTACACTTCCCCCGGCTCGTCTGCTCCTGCCGGACAGTTCGCACACCTCAACAGCTTCGGGACGGGTGCGGCACTCGTGGGCGGCCCGGGAAGCCTCCTCAAGACAACTTCCGAACCCACCTACATCACGATCGCCGAGAACAACCGTGAGGAACTTGATGGCGCTCCAATTTCCCTCCATATCATTGAGCTCATTCCCGACCGCTACCGGGGTGCTCTCAAGGTTCTCGAGGGCGCAGACGCCTTCAGCGAGAAAGTGACTATCCAGCACAACGGGGAATTCGGCGCCAACACCGACGACCTTTACTACGAGTGGTGGATCCGCGACGCGGCTCCTCTTGATGTCGTTGCCAATGAAGTGAAAGCAGATGGCACGCTCCTTGAGAGCGATCCGGCGACCGGCCAGTCCCTCTGGCAGCAATACATTCCCAAAAACAGGGCCAGCCTGACGGGGAGCCAGAAACACCTCGGCCTGCATTCCATCGTCTTCGAGGGACGGCCGGATATCACTCTTGCCGACAAGATGGTGCTCATGCGCTATCGCCACAAGCTCGAGAGCGACTGGACCCTGGTCCCCTTCGAAATCACCAATCCCCCGGCGGAATGGAGCCCGGGAGTCTCCATCGAGGCGGGCACCCCACGTGCTGTGACCTACCAGCGGCCCGCCCCCTTCCAGTGGGCGGGCGCAGCCAACTCCCCGCAGCTGCAGGCTGATGGATCGAAGCGCTACATCCCCCAGCTCGTCATGGGCTGGGTCAAGCGCGTCCTCGACCGCATCAACCCCTACGAGGCCCGCTACACGGATTTCTTCAGCAACGAAACGCCAGCCACCTACACGAGCCAGATCCAGATCGCGGGAGGGCCCTTCGCAGGAAAGGTCGCCTTGAACCCGGACAAGAACGTGATCGAAAACACCGGCCTGATCGAGCTCTACGAAACCGTTCTTGCCCGGGCACGGGAACTCTCCATCGACAATTCCTCCAACCCGGTCAGCACGGATGGCATCAACCAGGCCCTGCTGCTCGCCGCCACCCGCCTCGCGGTTCTCTATGAACTCCTCGCCCGAGAGGCTTACAGCGATGCCCAGGACTCCACCATCACCGTCACCGACGACGGAGGCCTCACCAATGTAGCCTCCTTCACCCACGCGTTCCAGAACTCCGAGGCCTCGCTTCTCCACGAAGAACTCTCACTCCTGCGCGGCACCGATTTCCGCAAGAGCTACCCGGTCTACAACCGGATGTTCTGGAACTTTGCGAAGGGCCTCGGCGAAGCCGCCTACGCAGTCAACTACAACGTCTACGACGAGAACACCGACGGCTTCATCAACGAGGATGATGCCCGGGCCCTCTATCCCCAGGGGCACGGGGATGCCTGGGGGCACTTCCTCTCCGCCCTGGGCATGCACTACGAACTGCTCCAGCAACCGGTTTTCCGGTGGAACTCCCGCCCCGAACTCTACTCGCTGATGGAGAACGTCCTCGAGGTCGACTACCTGGACGAAAAGACCTTTGCCAAGCTGGCCGCCGGCAAGGCCCGGACCGGCAGGGATATTGTAAGAAACACCTACCGCCTCCATTACACCCAGGATCCGGACGGCCAGTGGCAGGGATACACCGACGGAGCGGATTCCGCCCGGGCGTGGGGCGTGTCCGAGTGGGCGCACCGGACCGGGCAGGCAGCCTACTTCGACTGGGCCGTGGCCAACGCTCTCCTCCCCGGCGAGGCTGCCAATGCCACCCCCGTCGAGAACCCTGAAGGTCTCGACCGGATCCAGCGCTCCACCAACGCGGCCGAGATCGGCGAGATCGCCACTGGATTACTCGAAATCCAGACCGCGATGGACGAAGCCAACAACGGCATCAATCCGCTCGGATTCGATTCCAATGCCATGTCCTTCGCCATGAATGTGGAGATCGCACTGGGCCTCGAGGCTTCCCACTTTGAGCAGATCTACGACCGTGCCGTCGCGGCTTCCACAAACGCGCTGGCGACCCTGAACTTCGCAGCGATGGCCGAGAACAAGCTGCGGCGTATTGCTGACGACACCGAGGGCATCATCGTGGAGGCCCTGAGTCAGGACATCGATTATCGTAACAGGTTGATCGAGATCTTCGGGCGCCCTTATGATGGAACGATCGGCACTGGGAAGATCTACCCCGAGGGCTATCTCGGACCGGACACCCTGCTCTACGCCTATCTCGATAAGACCGAAATCTCCCAGATTGTCCCTCAGCTCCGGGGAGCGCAGGACGACCGAACCGCCAACTTCAACAACATCTACGCCCAGGACACCCTCGGGATCATGGATAACGCCCGTGTCGTCCGCCTCTACAACACGACGGGCGGCTACTGGGGAGGTCTCTCGAGCAACGGCTCTGGCACACGAACACAGCGCCTCAAGGATTTCGAGACCCTGATCGGCGACAATGACTACGACCTCGAGACACAGGTCGGGGACCTCAGCGTTCCCTATGATACCGCTTCGGAGTACGGCTTCACCGCCCCTGCCAACTGGGGGGGACGGACCAGTCATGGCCGGCTGCAGTCCATCCTCGAGGAGTGGCTGCTCGCGGAGATCGCGGTCGACGAGGCCATCATTACCTATATCGGCTTCCTCCAGGACTGGGAGGTCAAGACCGCACGCGTCCAGAGGGAACTGGAGATTTTCGAGGATATCGAACAGGTCCGGGATGAGATTGACCGGATCAGGCGGGGCATCAACGGCACCATCCTGGCCGCGGAAACAATCATCGGCATCATCGAGATCATCAGCAATGTCACCGGGAGCGTCGCGGAAGGGGTAAAAGAAGCGCTCCCGACCTCGATTGGCTTTTCCAATGACGTTCTTGCACCCGCCCGGGGAGCAGCCCTCCTTGCCGCAACAGCTGCGCGGGAGCCCCTTCAGGTCGTAAAGGACATCAAGGACCTCGCCAAGGCCGTTCTCGAAATGACCAGGGACGAGACGATCATCAATAACGAGCGCAACATCGCCCGCCTCGAACAACTCTCCGCCTTCCAGGGAATGGTCGAGGAACTCGTCAATCTCTCGGGGAGCGATCAACCAATGCGGGATGCCATCGGGACGGCCCTGCACGAAATGGAGCTCAAGAAGCACGAGTACAAGACCACCCTTGCCGAGGGCTTCCGCCTCATGAGGGAGCGCGAGGCCTTCAACAAGGTTCTCGCTGCCAGCGTCCAGAAGGACCGTTACGAGGACATGCTGTTCCGGCTCTCGCGCAACGAGGTCACGAGCAAGTACCAGACCGCCTTCAACCATGCGGCCCGCTACACGTGGATGGCCGCCCGGGCCTACG
>CAWWCX010000078.1:0-12843 GCA_963935445.1 uncultured Roseibacillus sp. | reverse complement strand
CACACTGCATATCGTCGGCAGCGTCAGATGTGTATAAGAGACAGACCCATGGCCACGCCCGCCTCAGCCGTAACCGGGGCCATCCCCGTCGCCACTCCCGCTCAACCGGAAACCATCCCCGGAGCTCCGAGCGCCCCAAGCTCGGCCAGCCCGTCTACGTTTATTTCTGGAAACACGGAAACCACCAAGGGCGGTGTGAGCAACGCCGTCAAGTTCACCATCGTGGCCGTCCTGCTTGTCGCCATCATCTTCACAGGCATCTTCGTGATGGGGAAGTCCGCGCAGAACAAGCGAACTGAGGCCCTCAATGCCCTTCTTGCTCAGGTCGAAGACGCTAGCGCCAGGAACATCCCCACTACCGAGGAGGAGGCCTATATCCTTCTGAATGCCGCCAAGAACCTCAAGGCCACCAGTAAGCGGGCAGCTATCTATAAGCGGCTTCTCCACGCCCAGGGCAGCGGGGTCAACCTCAATGAACTGATCGCCAAGTTTGCGGCCAACGAGGAAAACCAGATGACCCCCGACATCCGCATCAAGTTCTTTGACGTGGTTTATGGCCGGAACTCTCCCGATTCCCTTTCGCACCTTATCGACCATGCCCGGAACTCTTCCCGCCCGGAGACTGCAGAGGCCGCCCTGAAATCCGCCAAGAAGCTGGCGACCGACGACGATGTCACGGCCCTCATGCAAATCATCCAGTTCACTTCCCACAGTAATGTGCGCCAGGAGGCCAAGCAGACGGTCGGCGCCCTTGCCAGTCGCAGCAGCGACCACTCCAAGCTGGCAAGTGCAATCAAGGCCGAGTTTGACAGCGCTACGAGCGAGGCCGCCAAGCTGGTCTTCCTCGAACTCCTTGGATCCGCGGGTGGCGAGGAAGCGGCGACCGTGGTGAAGGGCGCTCTCGCGAGTGAGAGCCAGAAGGATCGGCTGGCCGCCATTGCCGCTCTAGGCACCTGGGCCGACGACACCGAGTTTGAGATGCTCCTCGACTACATGGTCGAGGAGAAGGATGACGTTCTTCGCCGGCGTGCTTTTGACTCCGCCTACCAGTTCCTCATGATCAACAGGGAGCGCGACCCCGGCGACCTCGAGCGTATGTGGAAGGATTTCGCCAGCGAGGCTCGGTCGGGAAGCGAGAAAATGGCCATCGTCAATGGGGTCTACAACATTGTTGACGACTGGTCTTTCGCTGTCGTTGAGTTCTTCCTCGAGGATGAGAATGACAAAGTCTCGTACCGCGCCGAACAGGCCCTCGAACGCATGGAAGAACGGCGGAGCCGCCTGAATCCCTCCACCTCCGAGGAGGACGACAATGAAGAAGAGGAATAGCCCCCTCGTCCCGCCCGAATCTCGGCAGATGCTCTTGTGGAAAGCGCGTACGCGCAATTCCCTGAAAAACAGCCCGGAAGGCTGCGGTTGGAGGCTGCGAACATCATGAGTACCGGAACCCCAGCCGCTTATCTGCTCGCTGCCCTGATTGGGAGCGCTTGCGTCGCGCCAGGCCAAACCACCTCCGACATCCTCCCGGCCAGCCCCGGAGAGGCCCACCCGGTAACCGGGCAAACGGGTCTGCCCGGAAAGGAAAAGAACCTCGTGCGGGTGAAACCGGCCGACATCGGGCCTAAACGATACCGCTACACTCGTGCTGTGGACCAGAGGAATGGGACGCAAGAGAGCGCAAGAGAACCAAAAGCGTCCGGAACCCTCGAAATCATTTTTGATTCGTCGAATTCGATGAATGGCCGGATTGCCGGAGTTCGAAAAATAGACCTCGCGAAGGAGGCCTTGAGGCACCTTGCCAACGCCCTCGAGCGAACCGATTTCCGGGTCGGGCTGAGGGTATTCGGCAATGACAAGTCCATCTCGATCGACGACATGGCGAGGGCCTCGAAGGACTCACATCTCGTTCTTCCACTCGAGAAGAACAACATGCGGAAGATCCGTGACTACATTCCAAGGCTTGGGGCACACGGCCGGACACCTATTGCCTACAGTATCCAGCAGGGAGGAAAGGATCTGTCCGCTCATCGGGAGCACAATCCCATTATCCTGCTGATCAGTGATGGAATCGAGAGCTGCAACGGAGACCCCATCGCAGCGATTACTTCCCTGAAGGAACAGGGCATCAAGGTGAAAACCCACGTGATCGGGTTCGACCTGAAGGACGCCGAGAAGGAGAATCTCCGGGCCCTCGCCGCAGCGGGTAACGGCAGGTATTACGATGCCGAGGACCTGACCGGGCTGCTGAAAAGTCTCGACGCCTTCGTCGAGACCGTCGAGGTGAAGCCTCCTCCGCAGGGAAACTATGCAAACCCCGCAACAGGTGGCGAAGACCAGGCCAGCGCCTGTGAGCTCAAGGCAGGAAAATACACCCTGTGGAAACATCTCGATAAGGGTCAACGGGCATGGTTCAAGGTCGACCAGGGGCGGACCAGTCGCGTGGCGATCAAGACCTACATCAATGGCCACGGGGTCCACCGGGACAAGGATGGCGCCTTCAAGTATTCCAAGCACCTGAAGGCCTCCTCCATCATCAGCCTGTATGACAAGGACGGGAAAAAGCGGTCCTCAGTTGTCCTGTATGGCGATGAACAGGAATGGGCGCGGCTGCACATGCTGGATTCACTGGGCGAAGGAGTGTTTTTCGCAATCGGTTCCGACTTTGGATGCACCCCGAAGAATCTCATGTTCGAGGTGATCGTGCAGGAGGCTGGAGACCTCTGGGAGGGACTTGAGGCCCCCGATGACATCAAGGCCGGGAACATTCCCGAGGCGCCGCTGCACGAAACGTTTTACGGCCACATGGGCTCTCCCGACCGGGCGGACGTCTACAAGGCAACCATCCCCGCAGAGCACAAGGACAAGAACCTGCAGCTGGAAATCAAGTTCTCCGACGTCGACAAGCCCTGTCGCTTCAAGGTCGAGTTCTACGACGCCCGCACAAGCAGGAGACTGGCCCGGCATACGCCGCTTTCCTCCGGCGCCACGCTGGAGCTCGATCCCAGCGGCGCCGATCATTTGCTGATCAAGATTTCAGACAGCAATCCGACGCTGAACTACCTGATGAACAGCTACGAGGCGAAGATCGTAATGAAATAGCTGGGGAAATATCCTGCTTCCGGCAGGGCTTCCCTTGCCGAGGCAAACCACCAGCGGACCGTTTCCACACTCATGCTACCCAACAAAAGCCAACAGCCCCGCTGTCATACCCAAGTCAATCGGGCTAACGACCGGGACTCCCTCCTCCCGGTCCCCGCCCTGCTCCGGCCCGCCTTCGCCCTTCTCCTGCTGCCTCTTGTACACGCGGCCTGGGAACCCGCCCTGGCCACCGACTGGAAGGCCGGAAACGTCTTCACCCGCAATATCCCCGAGGAGTGCCGGGAGAAACTTCACGATTACGCCAAAGCCAAGCACAAGATCCTGTGCGTCTCCTTTCCTCCCGGCGGGGAAAACCGGTGGACCATCATAACGGATCGCCTGTTCTTTAACCGCAACACTCCCGCCGGGTGCCATGAAAAGATGTGGGAGTTTCGACGCGCCGGGCACGAGATCCTCTGCGTGGCCTATCCCCCCGCGGGAGGATGGGCGATCATCACGGATAAGGATTTCTTCGCCCAGGACATTCCCGTGGACTGCGAGAGCAAGATGCAGGAGCTCAAGGAGGCCGGCAATCCGGTCACCTGGCTTTCTTTTCGTCCCGAGGGAGGAAATCGCTGGGGAGTGATCACCCGGAGTGGAAGTTTTTTCAACCAGGGCACGGGCCAGGAGATCCACGAGAAGATGTGGGAACTGCGAAACTCAGGCCACAAGGTCCGCTCCACCGTCTTCCACCCGGACGGAGGCAACCGCTGGGCCATTGTCACGGACCGCGGCTTTTACCAGTGGCAGGCCGGCGAGGAGAACTTCCGGGTCATGCGTGCCATGAGTCGATGTCTCAAGGCTCCACTCGAGATGGTTTCCTTTCACCCCGGGGGTGGCTTCGTGATTGCCTCCACCCGGCAGCACGGGGATGGCGAACGGCTGGTCTTCATGGAGCAGGGCTTGCGAGCGGACTACCTCGATCTGGACAATTTTGCCGAGAATCTGCACGCCAACCTTTCCCGGGACAGCATCGGAAAGTTCGCCTTTGCGATCCGGCATGGGGACTCATTACGGACCTGGGCATCCGGGGAAAAACGCACCGCCAGCAGCCCCCCGGCCCAGGCCTTCACGATCTACGACCGCTTTAATCCCGCCAGCGTGAGCAAGTGGGTCACCGCGGTTGGAATTGTCCATGCACTGCAGGAGATGGCTGGCCCAGGTGAGACCATCGGAGATCTTCTCGATCGCCCCATTCTTCCCTACCTGCCGCCCTCCTGGAACACCGTGAATAGAGTTGCGGCCATTACCTTCAAGGAAGTCCTCTCCCACCAAACTGGTCTCCGGAGTAGGGATCCGGCTAATCCACGCAAAAATAGCACATGGGGCGCCACCCATGCGAGGGTCAGAGAGGCCCTTACTACTTCTAATTCAAATGATCCGGGCTCTTTTCAACACTGGGCCACCAATGGGCCCCCATCGTTTACCCCCAGCAAAGATCCCTGCTACAAGAACATTAATTACGGGCTGGCGAGGGTTCTTCTGGCGGGACTTGCGGGTTACCGTGGCAGCATTCCAGAGGAAGCTGACGCTGACGAGCAAATCGCGAGCATTTTCCGGAATTATCTCCAGGAACACGTCTTCGATCCCTGCGGAATTCATAACGTTCAGTTCGGACCTGATTCCTTGAGTCCCACCCTCTTTTACCCTGTTCCAGCCGGCGATGCTGCCGGCACAACCTATGCTGGCGATTCCCTTGCACCGGGGTCCGCAGGGATTTTCCTCTCCGTGGCCGAGCTGTCGATCCTGCTCCACGAGGCGACCAACTCGAACGCCATCCTCGCCGAAGAGGCCCGAGACGCAATGGACGCGTTCCAGCTCGGTTGGCATCCGCAGGCACCCACCCAAACCACGCACGGCAAATACTGGGTCAAACCCGGCTATTTACCGGGTGATGGAATATACCTTCGCTGTGTCGTCATGAAATTCGAGAACGGCGTGGAAATCAGTGCGATTGCGAATACCGCCGATAACGCACGGATCGGGACGCTCTTTGAGGACTCGATCAAGGAGGTCTACGAGGCATCGTGGCAACCCTTGCCACCCTTCATGGCGGCATGGCGCACTGAACGGGATTTTCTGCAGTCCGCGAATACAGCCCTGTCCTCTCTGGTGAACACTCTCACGGCAGAGGTCGCGTCCCGTGGTGCGACCATCAATGAATTGTCACAACGGCCAACCCAGGAGGACTACGACGCCCTTGCCGCCGAACGGGATGCCCGCTTCACCGAAGACCAGATCCGCGCCTTGTCAGCAGATTACACCATCGGACTGAATGCAGCCGGGAACGTGCAAATGAAGTTCAACCTCTTTGAGTCCGCTGACCTGAATGCCTTCGCACCCCTCACCCTGAACCCTGATTCCGTATCGGTGGTCGATGGTAGCATCTGCGTTGAGTTCGCTCCTGAGGACAGGGCTGCGTTTTTCAGATTCAGTGTGGAATAGTCCGCCAGTCTGGACAGTGCACTCCCGGCCGCCCCGCGGTCCTTCTTCTGGATCACGAGCCGCAAGCTCGTACTAGGCTGGTCCCTCTTCGCAGGAATTCTGAAAAGACCCGGGACAACATGCGGTTGGAAACTCGTGATGAAACACGAAGCCACCTCTCGCCTCCCGGGCATCTTTTTCCCGCTGCTTCCCGTCTATTTCCTTTCCAGCCTGATCCTCTCCGCCCAGGGCCTCGTTGAAGTGCAGTTGCAGCACAGCGACGCACCGGCTGGCCCGTGGCGACCCCAAAGCATAGGACCGGCCCAGCTTAAAAATGGTAACATCCTGATGCAGGCTTCCGGACAATCCGGGTTCTACCGCCTTGCGCTTCTTGGCCCTTCGCATCGGGATCCCCGCGAAGATGCCAATGGAGCCGGAACGGCCTCCGAGGACCCGTTCTCCGCCCCCGGAAATGAAAAGAACATCGGCGACCCCTTCGCCAAGATTCCCCGGGAGCAGCTCCGGGAAAGGGCTCTCTTCCCGGACATCCTCTCCGAGATGCCGGATTACACCATCAGGCCGGCAAATGGTCTGGATTTCATCCCCTCCGACCGGGAGCTCGTGCCGCTTCCCCGGAACCTCAAGAGTGCCGGGGGAAGCAGTTCGGACGACGACTACGCCACCGGCCTCGAAGGTGACGAGGACGACGACCGGGGAAACCTCGAAAACTACCTCCTCCTCGAACTGGGAAGCCATGCCAACGCAGGGAGCCTGGTAAGCGGCATTGAACTGCAAATCGGAGGATTCAACGTCGTCCTGGCCGCTCCCACTTCCGGCTTCCAGCCCAACCAGATCCTGAAATACGATTTCAACACCTCCTCCTGCCCTTCCTGCTGGGACACGATGGCTCCCGATGACTGGGACACCATTATCCTGGAGAACAGCAGCTCCGACGGTCTTCAGGTCAAGAGCGTCACCCTTGTCCATTCCGGCGAGACGGTTCTCGAATCGAACCCCGGTGCATGGCTCGACAGCTACTACGGCCGGAAGCTCGATTTCTCGCTCGAGACCGGCACCACACGGTGGAACCAGCTCTTCCAGAATCGCGCCACCGCGCTCTACTACGCCGCCCAGGACCTGGGCCAGACCGGTGCCCGGAAATACGTCTCCTCTGATGTAGCGTGGTGCAGCGAGTTTGCCTCCTGGGCCCTGCGTCAGGCCGGGCTCAACACCCCGACCGGAAGTATCAGCACCAACACCCTGCAGACCTACTTCCAGGGCCGCGGCCGCTACTTCGAAAAATCAGACTGTGAAGCGGGGGACTACGTGCCCCAGGCCGGGGATTACATCAGCTACAACGGGGGCAACCACAGTGTTCTCTTCGTCGGGTGGATCTCCCGGGCAGGTTCTGCTCCCGCCGATGGCGACACGTTCCTCACCATCGAGGGGAATGTCAGTAATGCGGTGGTGACCCGGGAGCGCAAATGGTCCGACGTTGAGTTCGTGGGCCGCGCCCAATGAAGCGGGTATGAGCTGCCTTCCTCCAGCAACCGGCAAGGAGCTGCTCCCCGACAACGAGGCACCTCGACCCGCACCCCTCGCGCCGCTTCACCCGGTCAGCATTTCGAACCGTCGCTCAACGATCACTCCTGTTCCTGAGCGTCCGTAGCATCCCTGATCGTAAGAACCATCGGCAAAGGCCGGATCTTCACCCTGCCAAGGAAACGGTCCGAGGGGCTGTTGACGACTTTCATGGTTCCGTCCTGATCACGCAGGCCCATGACACTGCTTCCCCCACCGTCCATGTTGGTCGCAGTCCAGCACCCAAGGCTTTTCATCACACTTGCCAGCTCATGCATGTTCATGCCCTCGCTGTAGCCACCCTGGCGGCCATCGACCACCACCAGCCAGAGGATTTTTCCCTTCTTGTCCGAGCCAATAGCAGTACGAGGATGCCGAACTCCCCCCTCGCCCACGGTCAGGGCGCCGTTGGACACGATCATTTGAAAACCGTTGGTCGCCACCACGGGCTCATCCCCCGCTTGGTGCCCGAAACGCACGCGCCCCTCGTTATCAAACCAGACGGAGGTATTGGAGGGGTTCCCGCTACTTCGCATCTTACCACCAGTTCCCGCCAGACCATGAATGTCGACCGGTTGCCCAGAATGCCATCTTCGGTTCTTCCGGCCCTTGGCATCTGGAAAACTGTCCCACGGATTGGTATTGATGAAAGCGAGAACCGACGGGGCGGAGGCCATCTCCCGTGGGTCGGTCAGGGATGCTTCCGCCGGCCCGTCGCCATCCGGATCCGGACCAAGGACGACCGCGGGTTCCACCTTCCGGGGAGCAAGCTCAATACGCAGGATATGAATCCTGTTGGGAACCGGGCTGGCAGACTTCTTCAGGGTATAATTAATTCCGAGCTCCTTGAGATCCGGAGCTGTCTCCGGACTGCCCTCGGGGGTTCCCCTCAGGCAATCAAGAGAGAGCGTGAGGCAAATGGTCAGGCAAGGCCACATCGCCGACCCTGAAAAAGAAGATGTCCTGCTAGTCGTCTTTCGATACATGGCTTTAACGAAACCTGATTCTAATCCCCCTGCTCCTCCACCCGGCCGAAATCTGATCCTCCAGCTCATCCCAGCTCCGGCCCTGCCGCAGGGCCTCGAGGGCCTCTTCTCCTTCTTTCCCTTCCCGAAGCGCCTTCAGGAAGGCTGCAATCGCGATCCGGTCACCGCCACGATCAAAATGAAAGAAGTAGGTCGTTATCAGCAAACCCATTCCGTAGTTGAAATTCCCGTTCCCCACAAAAGCACCGTAGCTCTGGAGCATGTAGGATTTCAGGCCGGGGGCTGAGATCTCATCCCCAAGGGCCCGCCCTCCTTTCCCATTCCTCCCGAACCCGGTGACATAATCCCGGATCGCGGTCAGTGCCTTCTTCACATTGAAAGACCCGGACCGGTAAGGAGTGACCCCGACGTATTCGGCGAGCCCCTCGCTGAACCAGCCGCGGGCCCCGGACCGGAAATAGTAATGGTCCGTCAACTGATGAGTGAGCTCGTGGGGCAGGGTCCTGTTTTCCCTGTCGTAATCAATTGAATAGGACGAGCCGACCTTCTTCACGCCGAGAGAGGTCAGCGGAACCATGATGACATCCTTGCCCCCGATGTAGACTCCAGCTGATCCTGGCGGACCACCAGCCTTCGTGTAACCCTCTTTCGTTTCAAAGAGAAGAATCCTGTTGCGGTGCCTGATACCGGCAACGTGGGCCTTCTTGCTGGAGATTGGTAATTGCCGGCAATACTCACGCGACGCCTCGAAAAGAACTGCGAGACGTTTTACGAGACTTTGTTTCAGCTCAACATCACAGACGAATTCGTAATGGGGGCTATGGTAAACAAACTGACCCCCTTCGCCCTCCTCACTCAGGTCCCTGACCTCGAGAGATTCCGGAGCGGAGACGATCCCCGGCCATTCTGACCCGAAGTTTTCCGCAACCCCACGGGTAGCCTTCAGGAGTTCATACTGCCGCCGCTGGTAGGGATGCATGCGGGCCACCGCTTCCTTTTCGCGGGCCTGCTCCGCATGCCAGGCCCGGACAAAGATCTGATCCGGAGTCGCCAGCTCCGGGATGGGAACCACAAGGGGCTTGCGAAGCTTCGGGGAATTCAAGGTAGCCGTTTCCACCGTTGCACCCACCAGCTCTCCTTCAAAGGTGACCCCTTCCTTGCTCGTCCATGTGCGGGCCGGGCAATTGCATGCCACGAGCACCAGAAGCAAGCTCACGAGGGAATACATGACGTCAGAAAGTTCGCCGAGATTAACACAATGCTCACAGATTACCACCCTGCTCGAGCTTCAGGCGCCTCCAACGGGAGCCTCCATCATGGATAAGGCATTCCACCTCGCATGGACCATGCATCCATGTCATTCCTCAGGCGCCATTCTGCTGCAGTCCTGAAGGAAACAGCTGAAAAGGCGCTCCCAGTTCATGATCCCTACGCCATGTGCCTTCAGATGGAATACCTCCCAAAGAAGGCGGACCCACCCGTGTCCTTGCTCATATGAAAACCATGTTTCCCTGTTTACCGGCTTGTCTCGCAATGCTCATTGCCTGTTCCGGCGCCGCTCCAGTGCCCCGGCACCCGGATCAGCTGGATTCCCAGAAAAGCTGGATCCTGAAGTCGTGGACAGCTGACCCTGAGGTTCTCACCAAGACCAGTCGCCGCCCGGGGGTATCTTTTGAAAATGGAACATTTTCGATGGGTGGTGGGGTTAACCGGATGACCGGAACGTATTCCATCAGACGCAAGGGCCGACTGATCCTCAAAGGTACCGGCATGACGGAAATGGCCGGCGATCCCGCCACCATGGAAGCCGAGGAGGTCTTCACAGAACTCTTCAACGGCGTTACGCACTGGCGAATCGAGGACAAGATCCTGGTTCTCTCGAATGGAACCCCTGAACTGGAGCTTCGATTCCAAGCCCGTGAGCCCGCGAAGGAAAAGCCCCTGACCGGGACAGAATGGTCGCTGGAAGGATTCGAGAAGAGAGGGAAAAAGGCGACCTCCGATACTGCGCTTGTCGCCGGGACCACGATTACGCTTACGATCGGCGCCGACGGACGTGCCAGCGGCTCCGCCGGGGTGAACCGCTATTTTGGAAAAGCAGAGCCCGGCCAGGACAAGCGAATCACCTTCGGGCCCATGGCATCAACTCGCAGGGGTGGGGCACCCAAGGCCATGGCGCAGGAGCGCACCTACCTGAAGCAACTCTCGGAGGTATCCACCTGGGAAATAAACGGTGACTGCCTGACCCTCACCGCCAAGGACGGATCCTTCGCCCTGCGCTATGTCGCCCGGTGACCCGGTCGCCCCGACGGACGGAGCCCTCGAGGTCAGGCTGGAAATTACTTCCGCACCTTGATGGTATAATCGTCCCAGACCCCACCATCCATGAGGATGAAGCGAGAGCGCATTGACTGGTCGGTAATGTCGAGGAGAACCACGTGGTGGGCGGAACCCGCCTTGCCTCCATCCTGAAAATACCAGCGCTTCCGGTCCGTATTGCGCTGGCCGACGCCGAGGCCGCCCTCCCCGAGGTAGACCAGCCCTTCGGGATGAGCCTTGCCCCCACGGATGGGGACGGTGCGCTTCATGCAGTGGCCGTCGGCCTCGAGGGCGAGGTCGACGCCATACTCGTCAAAGAGCGGGCAGAACACCGGAGCGTGGCGGGCAGGTGACTTCACTGCCGGATACATGGGACGATGATACTGGACCATCAGCCACCTGTTTTTCGGACGGAGGTCCTTGAGTTGCTTTTCGAGCCAAGCAGCCTGCTCGCCTCCTGCAGGTGAGTTGGTATCAAGAGTCACCATGGCCACATCCTTGCCGAGCCGCGTGGTGTGCCAGCGTTCGGTTTTCTGGTCGAGATCGAAGATCTCGAAGTAGAGGACCCCACCGTCATGATTGCCCCAGGTGGGAATGATGGGCAGGACACGGCCATCTTCCGCAGTGGTCAGTTCGTGCTGGCTGAGCCACAGGCGCCATTGCTTCCAGACTTTACCGCTGACAATATAATCACCGCCATGGGCAAAGGCGAGGACCTTGCGGTTGTCACGGGCAATGGCAGCGATACGCAGGTTCATGCGGCAACGGTCGGTATGACCGCTGCGGGAGTCCCCACCGTGGATGACCGAGAACCCGGTACCGCTGGCAGGTGCCGTGCGGAAGTAGAGTGTGCGCGAGCGCTTGCCATCACTCTCCATCGCAAAGTGATAGTTGGTGTCCGGCTCGAGGCCGGTGAGACGGGCGTGATGATAGTAGGCTGGCTTATCGCCCTTGTTCACAGTGTAGGCTCTGTTGACCTGACAATCCAAACTCTTGTCGAGGGTTTGCCCATCCGTGCCGTAGAGCACCTGATGCTTACTGCCTTCCTCGGCGGTCGACCAGGAGATGGTGGCCTCGGTGCTTGCATCCCCCTTCCAGATCACCCGCCATTGGGCGGGAATGGTGCCTCTCAGCGGGGTCATGCGAGAGACGAGATCCCCACCGTTGACCCTGGGGATGTCGGCATCCGCGATGGGCTTGGCCGTGGCCACGAGCAACGGATAGCTGCAGAAGACGGAGATAAGGAGTGGAGCGGCTTTCTGAATCATGACTCTTGGGATACGGGTTCTGGGTTGGGAGATCTTTCTCTGCTCTTCTGGTTGTGGATCAGGGCCGGAAGGCCGATACCTATGATAAGAAGGGGAACAGCCCCGTTGGCAAGGCGAATGGCCAGCTCCGGCCAGGCATCCCACCCCATGGTGAGTGGGCGGCTGAAGGCGGTGACCAGGCCCCAGAAGGTCATCCAGCATAGGATCTTCGGGCTGTGGATACAAAGCACACTCAGGGCGAGCAGGCCGTCCATGAGGCCGATTCCACGCAGCAGGGTATGGCAAATATCGGTGGAAAGGTCGAGGCCAAGCTGCCCACTTGCGATGAAGACCAGGTCCTGAAAACCAGGGTGCAGCTGAAAGGCTTCCCACCCATGAATGGCAAAGGTAGAAGCGCAGGCAATGCGCAACAGCCAGTTCACGGTGTATTGCATCCGGTCTGCCATCAGAACCAAGAGGCCCAATGCGAGAGGCAGCACCCAGCGTGTGGCATGGGCAGGAATGGCCAGTTCCGCGTAGGCCTTGCCGCCATTCATCGCTACCGCGGAGGCATTGAGCAGCAGCCAGAGTGACGGCAGGAGGCAGAGCCAGGCCGCTTGGCGGCGCCAGCGGGTAAGAAAAGGGAGCGCGGCGGCAATGAGGATACAAAGAATGGCGGAGATTCTGTCAGCCTTCCTGACAAATTCGATCCGTGGCCCGGGGTCGTGGGTTGAGATCTCCGCTGCTGGAGGTTCTTCCCCGTAAAGCTCGGCTTCCATGGCAGCCGCCACCGCCCGGTCATCCACGGCTTCCACCCAGACTCGTTTCTCCAGGTTCTTGGCCAGTGCGCTGCCATCGCGGAACAACACCGGCCATGCCGCTCCGAGCATCGTCACCAGAACGACGACTGACATGAGGGAAATGGCCCCCCGCTGGAGTTTCGGATTCAAGTGTTCCCTGCCTGGTTTTCCGGGTTGAGGTCACCTGCTGAGGGGTGCCGCGCCGCGCTCAAGGTCAGATACTCACTGGCTCAAGCCCACCCTCGGACCTTGGGATCTTCGCTCCCCGCACACAGCCCCCCGAAAGGTCATTCCATATCGGGGTTTCATTTGGCGACCCGTACGGGACTCGAACCCG
Organism: uncultured Roseibacillus sp.; assembly: GCA_963935445.1. GTDB lineage: Bacteria > Verrucomicrobiota > Verrucomicrobiia > Verrucomicrobiales > Akkermansiaceae > Roseibacillus_B. The sequence continues at coordinate 11 of CAWWCX010000078.1, read as the reverse complement.
TGTTGCCGCCG
>CAWWCX010000077.1:0-12845 GCA_963935445.1 uncultured Roseibacillus sp. | reverse complement strand
GCAATGATATTCTTGATAAAGGAGGCCCCCGACCCCGGGCCAGCCCCGGGAATCACATGCCGCCTTGGCTCCTGAATGGTCCCCGCAGCCTGCCTCGACTGCCTCTCCGAACGCCGAGCGTTTTCATAAATGCTTATCAGGATGTAGGCAAACACCACGAGAAGGATGGGCAGACCGTGAATAAGCAAACCGCGAGACTGGATTGCCAGCAGGTAGAGCGCCCCGCATACACCGAAAACGAGTGCGAGCTTGAGAGGATGCTGAAATCGGCGATGGAAGCGGTGCCGGGCCGTCGGACGGCCGCCCTCGCGGGCTGTCAGTCGCTCATCCATGAGGCGGTCCGCAACGTAAATGCACCACACCGTCAGCGCCAGGAACCACGGCAGGGTCGGCTGATGATATTTGACCAGCCAGACCTGCTTGTACATCCAGAACCATGCGAGCGCGATGATCGGCGCGTCGAGGCTGAGCAGATTGGGCCAAAGCCAGAGGGGGCGGCGAGACATGACTCCGCACCAAGATCCTCTGGCTGACGGAACAAATCAAGACCCTTAGTTCCGATCCTGATCCGTCAGCTCCGCCCCAAGGTAAGGGGGAACCGCCACTCCCACCGCGTCCGCCATGGCCCGCAGGAGCTCCACTTCATTACTGGTGAGCATCCCGTCTTCTGCCGCTATGCAGCCGCAGGCCGCCAGGACTCCCTCCTGCTGTCGCGGAGACGCATCTCCAAGAGCGTTAAGGGCTGCGGTGAGTTCCTCAGGATCCAGATCTTCCTGAGGCAACAGTTTTGGCACCCAGCCATCGGAACCTTTCCCGGCTCCAAGGGCGGATCGAAAGGATTCTTCAGCTTCCACGCCATTACGATCCTGCCACGCGATGACTGAGGCCAGGACATCGCGCGCGCGATTGATATCCCCTGTTTTCCGGTCAGACCCTGAGGAACCTTTTCCTCTCGAACGGAAATGCGGCGACAGGTGCCGGCGCAAGGCATGAATCAGCATGAATTCAAATAGATCCATCCGGTTGTCACTCTCGACCAGCCATCCAATCACGCCCATCAGGCGTTCATACTCATCCTCACTTAACTGTCGAAGCGTCGCGATCACGATCTCGAGCAGGGCAATTTTAAGAGCCGAGTGCACCGGATCGAGGACCAGGCGCCAATGCCTCAAGGTGTCGACATACCCCTCGCCCATCCCATTGCGCAAACCCGCAACCTGCTTTTTCTGCAAAGCGGAATCCTCCGAGGAGAGCACCATGGCAAAGAGAATTATCTGGGCCCCCTTGCGATTTCTTGCGGCCTCGACCCACTCTTCCTTCAACTGGGAACGGAGAGCCTGTCCCGGCGCAAGACGCCAACTCTCGGCCGCCCCGAGGCCTTCCGTCACTGAAACGGCAGCAACCCTCTCACTACCGACTTCCGGAATCCCCGCGGAGAGACCCACTGCCTGCCCCGAAGCCTCTCTCGACATGTTCGCAGAAAAAGAGGGATAGTCCACCGACTCGAACCTGACGCTCGCAGTGGGATCCAGGGCCAGAATCCTTACCTGGAGCGGCGGATGAGTTGCGAACCCTCTGGAAAACATCCCGCTGCTCGAAAAGAACATGTGATTCAGCGCCTCGCTAGCCGGATGCTCCACCCGGGACTGATACCTCCAGCCGCCTATCTTCAAGAGAGCCCCCTTGAGCCCGTCCGGCTCCCTCGTGAATTGCACGGCTGCGGCATCTGCTAGAAACTCACGCTGTCGGGAAACCGCCGCCTGAATGAGCCTTGCGAACAACAGCCCAAGCGATCCCACGGCAATCAGGAACACGCCTATGAACAACATCACTAGCACCCCCTTGAGATCGCCTTTATCACGCCTCCCCGATCGCCCCCCTCCACCCGAATGCCATATCCCCCGTAACACCATGCGACCCAGAATCGCGATTGCCGTGATCCCGAAGAGGTAGCTGATCAGGCGCATGTTGAGCTTCATGTCTCCGTTCTTGATATGACTGAACTCATGCGCGATGACCCCTTGGAGCTCGGCCCGCGACAGAATTTCAAGACAGCCCCTTGTCACCCCCACGGCCGCGTTGGAGGGGCTGGTTCCCGCCGCAAACGCATTGATCCCGTTTTCCCTGTCGATCACATAAATGAGAGGGACGGGCATCCCCGATGCGATCGCCATCTCCTCCACGATATTGCACAGCTGCCGTTCCTGCGGGTCCACGGTCGAGGTCTGGATTAACCGCCCCCCCAGACTGGCGGCAACCGCTCCGCCCCCACTCTTCAGTTCCATCGCCTTCACCTGGGAAGTGATCCCAATGACAAGAAAGGTCCCGCAGACCGACCAGGTGAAAAGCTCGGGATTCCAAAACCCGGAAAAGGACGAACCGGAATCAGACTGGGTCATCAAGAGCGCAAACAGCACGCCGAGGTAGATCGTCACCGCCATCGCCACGATCGCCGCGATGAAGTACAGCACGAGCCATCTCGTCTTCCGCCGGGCCCGGTCCTGCGCCTCGAAGAAGTCCATCCTACCTCTCTCGGTATGTGTAGCGGCTCATTGCCGGGGGCAGTCCGCGATCCGCACACACGAGCCCTTAGAACTTCACGTCGACCCTCTCCCGCTCGGTCTCGTCACTGACCTCGAAGAGAACCGCCTGCTGGAAATTGAACATGCCTGCGAGGATGTTTGTGGGAATGGTCTCACACTTCGTGTTGTAGGAGGTGACCGCATCATTGTAGGCTTGGCGGGCAAAACTCACCTTGTTCTCCGTGCTGGTGAGCTCTTCGCTCAGCTGCATCATGTTCTGGTTCGACTTGATGTCGGGATACGCCTCCGAAAGGGCAAAAAACTTCCCCAGCATGGAGCCAAGCCCGGCCTCCGCGGCCATCAGGTTCTCCATCTGGCCGGCATTATCAGGACTCAGCCCCTCAAGTGCCCCTTGCGCTGCGTTCCGCGCCTGAATCACCGCCTCAAGAGTTTCCCGTTCGTGCTTCATGAAACCCTTCGCTGTCTCTACCAGGTTGGGAATGAGGTCATGCCGCCTCTTGAGCTGCACGTCGATCTGAGCGAATGCGTTGCGATACCGGTTTCGCAACCTGACCAATCCGTTGTAGCCTCCCACCAGCACGAAGATCACCACGAGAATGAGGAGCACGAGGACAATGAGGGCAACACTCACGGAATTGAGCGCCAAAGTTCCGAAAAGAGATTCAATCATGGTTCAATAAAGGCAATCATACCGCTCCCCTGCCAGGGCACCATTATAAAAGAGAGTCGAATCTGTAGCGCTCTCCTCCAACCCGGACTCCGCAATGCCGAACACTCCCCGAGCAATCGCCGATCTCGAATTCGCAGCCATCGACTTCGAGTCGGCCGGCACCGGAAAAGGTCGTAACGATGTGCCGGTCCAGATCGCCATTGCGCTCTGGTCTCCGTTGACCGGCCTCGGTGAAACATTCTGCTCCTTTCTTGCCAGCGAGCAGGAGATCACCTGGTCCGCCCAGCAGATCCATGGGATCACCCCTGCGGCGCTGGTTGATGCTCCCTCCCTTCTTTCACTCTGGCCTGAAATCAAGCGCCTGCTCTCCGGCCGGATCGTCGTAGCGCATGGGCACGGAACCGAGAAACGCTTCCTCAGGGCCTTTCCCGGGCATCCGTTTGGCCCCTGGGTGGACACCCTCCTCCTCGCCCGCGCAGCCTGGCCCAGCCTCGATTCCTTCACACTGGGTGACCTCTGCTCTGAAATGGGTCTGGTCGAGACCCTTGACACAACGCACCCGGAACGGCGCTGGCACGATGCCCTTTATGATGCCTCCGCGTCCGCCCTCCTTCTCGAGCACCTCGTCTCCACCCTCGCCCTGGCAGACAGACCCCTTGAACTCCTCCTTCGCCCCGATCTTTCCCCGTGGCATGCGCACCGCCGCGCGTAATGCTTGCCAAGGAAGGGTCGAGCGGCCAGAAATCCGCCCCCGAACGCCAATCTTCCAGCATCCGTGCCCACCGTCCCCGTCAATCTCCCGGACCGGTCCTATGACATTCTCGTTGAATGCGGAATCCTCAAGCGTACCGGCGAGCTCATCAAGGCCACCGGACTGACCGGCAAGGCCGCCCTCATCACGGATGAAAACGTCGCCCCGCACTATTCCGGGACCGTGCGCCAAGCCCTCGAGGACGCCGGATACGAAGTCAGCATCCACACCATCCCCCCCGGCGAGGGGTCCAAGACGATGGGACAGGTCGAGACCCTCTGCCGGTCCCTGATCGAGCACCAGCACGACCGGGGCAGCTTCGTGGTTGCCCTCGGAGGCGGGGTGGTCGGCGACATTGCCGGTTTCGTGGCAGCCATCTTTTACCGGGGAATCCCCTTCGTGCAGATTCCCACGACGATCGTGGCCCAGGTCGACAGCTCGGTCGGCGGAAAAACCGGGGTAAACACCCCGGACGGCAAGAACCTCATCGGGGCCTTCCTCCAGCCCCGCCTCGTCCTCGTCGACCCGGAAGCCCTGATCACTCTCCCCGCCAAGGTGTTCCGCGAGGGATTCGCGGAGATCTTCAAGCATGCCGCCATCCGGGATCGTCCCATGCTGACGGACCTTGAGGCCCTCGACCCCGCCCAGCAACGGGTCGCTCCAGACCTCATTGCCGCGAACCTGTCCATCAAGGCCCGGATCGTGGAGGAGGATGAAAAGGAAACCCTCGGAACCCGGGCTCTGCTCAATTTCGGCCACACCATCGGCCACGCCATCGAGTCCACGGCCGAATATGGCACCCTCCTTCACGGCGAGGCGATTTCCCTGGGTATCCGTGCGGCCCTTTATCTCTCCACGAAAAAGTGCGGCCTTACGCCCGAGGAGAGCTCCCGTCTCCTCCGTCTCCAGGAACAATGGCAACTTCCCCTGGTGCTCGATCTTGAACTCAGCACGAACGACATCATGACAGCGCTTGCCCGTGACAAGAAATTCTCCGCCGGGGAAGTCCGGTTCGTGCTGCTCCGCTCCCTTGGCGATGCCTTCGTCTCTCCCGAAGTCACCCCAGCGGACCTCGTCGAGGCCATCGAGCATATCCGGGGCCCCCTCTCCGAGTCCTAGGAATCCTGCTTCTCAAGCGCTTTCCTTGGATACCTGACCCGGTCCACCATCTCCTGAACCTCCACCGGGGGGGCCTTGGTGGCAACGGAGATCACGCAGGCAATCACGAAGTTGACCAGCATTCCAATGGCTCCGATTCCCTCCGGGGAGATGCCCCACCACCAATACTCCTCCGTATTGAGCTGCGGATTAATGAACTTGAAGTAGATGATGTAGGATGACGTGAAGAGGATCCCCACGATCATGCCCGCGATGACTCCCTGCATGTTGGCACGCTTCCAGAAGATCCCGAGAATGATGGCCGGGAAGAAGGAGGAGGCCGCCAGTCCGAAGGCGAACGCCACAACCTGTGCCACGAATCCCGGCGGATTGATTCCAAACCAACCGGCGATTATCACGGCTCCCGCGGCCGCACACCGCGCAGTCCACAGTTCTCCTTTCTCTGAAATGTCCGGCTTGAGGGTGCGCTTGACCAGGTCGTGCGCCACCGAAGTAGAAATCACGAGGAGCAACCCGGCTGCGGTTGACAACGCCGCCGCGAGTCCACCCGCGGCAACCAGGGCAATCACCCAGTTCGGGAGCTTCGCAATTTCAGGGTTGGCCAGCACCATGATGTCCCGGTCTACGTAGAGCTCATTGCCACCTTCCCCGGCAGCGTTGGAAAGAAGGCGTTGTCCATGCTCGCCCCGGCCGGAAGCGTCCTCCCGCCCAGCCACGAACTGCGGCTTCCCTTCGAAGGCCTTGCCCGCGGTATACTGGATTTTCCCGTCGCCATTCTTGTCGACCCAGGCAATCAGTCCGGAATTCTCCCAGTTCTTGAACCATCCTCCTTCCTCCCCGGCAGCAGGCAGGGAAGCATACTCCTCATCTGGAATCGTCTCGAGAAGGTTGGTCCGGGCAAAAACCCCGACCGCCGGAGCGACGGTATAGAGTATCGCAATGAACAACAGGGCCCAGAAGGCGGACACCCGGGCATCACGCACCCGCTTCACGGTATAAAACCGCACGATCACATGGGGCAGCCCGGCGGTTCCCAGCATGAGCGCCGCCGTGATACAGAACATGTCGATCGTCGACTTCTGGCCTGAGGTATACTTCGCAAACCCAAGCTGCTGGGACAAGCCGTCGAGCTTGTCGAGGAGACTGACGCCTCCACTCGCTCCTTCCTCAATGACGGTGCCCCCGAGCCCCAGCTGGGGAATGGGATTTCCGGTCAGCATTACCGAGATGAAAATCGCAGGAACCAGGTAGGCGAAGATAAGCACGCAGTATTGAGCCACCTGGGTATAGGTGATTCCCTTCATCCCTCCGAGGACGGCGTAGACCAGCACAATGGCCATCCCGACGATCACCCCGGTGTTGACCTCGACCTCGAGAAAGCGGGAGAACACCACTCCAACCCCCCGCATTTGCCCCGCAACGTAGGTGAAGGAAACGAATACCGCGCAGAGCACGGCAACGACCCGGGCTGTATTCGAATAGTAGCGATCTCCGATGAAATCAGGGACAGTGAATTTCCCAAACCTGCGCAGGTAGGGCGCCAGCAGAAGAGCCAGCAGGACATACCCCCCGGTCCACCCCATGAGATACTGGGCTCCATCCCGCCCCATGAAGGAGATGATTCCCGCCATGGAGATGAAGGAGGCCGCACTCATCCAGTCCGCGGCAGTCGCCATCCCGTTGGCAAGACTCGGCACCCCTTTACCGGCAACGTAGAACTCACCCGTGGAACTCGCCCGGGAGCGGATCGCGATTCCAATGTAGAGGGCGAAGGAAAGCCCAACAATAATGAATGTCCAGGTCTTGACGTCCATGCGTTCCCCCTCAGTTTCCGCTCTCCTCCAAGAGCTCTCGGTCCAACCGGTTCATCACCAGCACGTAAATGGCAATAAGGACTACAAAGACGTAGATGCTTCCCTGCTGGGCAAACCAGAACCCCAGGGGGATGCCACCCAGTTTGACCTTGTCCAACTGGTCGACAAAAAGGATTCCGCAGCCGTAGGACACCGCAAACCAGACCGCCAACAAGCCACCAAGCCAGCTGAGGTTCTTACGCCAGTACCTGGCGCGCGCTTCATTGCTAGTGGGGGCGCTCATGGAAACCCTCTAACAATGCCCATCCTGCCTGTGAAGGACTTTCCCCGGCGTCGTGTGAGTAAGTGCCGGAAACCGATGCCTTTAGTGCTTTCATTCGGCTCGCGCTCTTGGAATCCTCCGGTAGGAATCCCTTCAAGAATGGCCTCGGCATCCGTCAATTTCCTCGACTTCGAGAACCTTCCCGCCGACGGCGTACTCCTCGTCCCGGGGCGCCTCGATCACCGTGAATTGCAGTCCCTCGCTGCCCGACTCGCTCCGCGCTCGATCACATGGCTGGTCGAAGAGGGGGCCATGGTGGAGCCGGCCACGCGGGAATACCTCTCCCGCGAGGACGTGCGGGCCGCCACTTTCTCGGACGAGGATCCCGATCCAGCCGCCATCGGGGAGGCCCTGAGACCCAAGCTTGAGAATGGCGCTCTCCTGGTCTTCATCCCGGGGGATGCCGCTGCCCGCCCGGGCACCGCTTGCCACATTCCTCCGGACCAGCTGGCCTTCCTCTGTGCTCTCAAGCTCCCGACCGTCCCCGTCTCGGTCTCGCTCCCCGCCGAGTCGCGCCTCTCAACCGAACCGCTTTCCGGTCTCCCGGAGGCCATCTTCGCCTTCGGAGACCGACTCAATGAAGGCGAGGTATGCGTAGCCAACTTTCATCAGCATCTGCTTCAGGCCTCCGAGAGATCCTTCAGCTCGCGCTCATTCCTGAATGACTCTCTCGCCGAACACCTCGTCGGCGGCCTCAAGAAACACGGCAAGACCCTCATTCACGACGGCACCGACGACAGCTCCCTCACCTACGCCAAGCTCCTTGGAGCCGCGATCGCACTCTCCCGGGAGATCCGTAACGCTACCGACAAGAAACGCGTCGGCATCATCCTGCCTCCGGGAAAAGGTGGCCTCCTCGCAAACATTGCCGTCCTCCTCGCCAACAAGATCCCGGTTAATCTGAACTTCACCGCCTCTCAGGATGCTGTCCAGTCAGCGATCCGCCAGGCCGACCTCGACAAGTTCATTACTGCCGACCCCTTTGTCCGCAAGGTTCCCACCTTCCCTTGGCCGCCCAACCGCGACCTTCTTCTTATCGAACGCATTCTTCCCGGAATCAGGAAACGGATCATCAAGTGGGTTTTCCTGTCCAGGATTCTCCCCACCGGCCTGCTGAAGGGCCTGCTCGGGCTGGGGAGAGGCGGTCATGGTGACGAAGAGGCGATACTGCTGTTTACCTCGGGCTCCTCAGGGGAACCGAAGGGGGTGCCCCTCACCCATCGTAACGTTCTCGCCAACGTCTGCCAGTTCGGCACCCGCCTCTCGCTTCCCGACTCCGCCGGCATCCTCGGATCCCTGCCGCTGTTTCACTCCTTCGGTTGCACCGCCACCCTGTGGTTTCCCATCATCGAGGGCGTCAAACTCGTGACCTACCCCAGCCCGCTGGAAACGAAACGCCTCGCGGAGCTCATTCACGCCCACCAGCTCCGGCTTCTCCTGGCCACCCCCACCTTCCTGCGGGGCTACATGCGGCGCATCGACCCCGACCTTCTCTCCTCCCTCCAACTGGTTGTTACCGGAGCCGAGAAACTGCCTCCCAATCTCGCGCGCTCCTTCGAGAAAAAATTCGGCACCCTTCCCTTTGAAGGTTACGGCCTCACCGAGACCTCCCCGGCCACCAACGTCAACCTGCCGGACGCCCCGTCCCCGAACGACGAGACTCCGGTTCTCTCCAGCGGCAAGCTCGGCTCGGTCGGACCCTTCCTTCCGGGCATTGCCGTGCGGCTCACCGATGCCTCAACCGACGAGCCCTGCCCCATCAACCAGAGCGGCATCATCTGGCTCAAGGGCGCCAATATTTTTCCCGGGTATCTCAACCGGCAGGACCTCACGGACGAAGTCATTGTGGACGGCTGGTTCAAGACCGGGGACGTGGGACGCATCGACGAAAACGGTTTCCTGTATATCGAGGGTCGCGTCTCCCGCTTCTCCAAGATCGCAGGCGAAATGGTTCCCCACGAGGCCCTCGAGGGCCATCTGAACAAAATCCTCGGACTGGACGGGGAGGACGAACGTAAGATCGCCGTGGTCGGCATGCCGGACGAGCAGAAGGGCGAGGTCATCGCTCTCCTCTCCGCCGTTGTCAGCGACACCCCTGAGCAGGACGTGGTCGACATGCGTTACAAGCTGATGGATCTCGGTATTCCCTCCCTCTGGTGCCCCAAGTTTATCATCCCAGTCGATGAGATTCCCGTGCTCGCCTCGGGCAAACTGGACATCAAGGGATGCGAACACCTTGCACGTCAGATTCATCATGACGACAGCAACAAGTAAGCGCGGGGCCATGAGCCTCGATCTGACGGAACCAAGACTCCATCCCTGAGCATCTGGCTTCAATCTCATTTCGAAGGCGCGGAGAACCTCCTCCGCTTCGATTTGTTCATGGAGCTTTGCCTCTATGACAAGGCTCACGGATACTACACCTCGAACATCCGGGACATCGGCTCCTCGGGCGACTTCTCCACCTCTGCCACCCTTTTCCCGCATCTGGGCAGAGCGCTCGCAGCGTGGATCCTTGAGGACACCGCGGGGCATAAGCAACTGATCGAACTCGGTGCCGGCACCGGGGAACTCGCCCGAATCACCCAGAATGCTCTCCGCCGGCAATTCTCCTTCACCCCGTGGGAGCGGATCCGCCGGATCGGCAGTCGGCCCCTTCGCTACAACATTGTTGAACGCTCTCCGACTCTCCGCACCCTGCAGAGGAAATCCCTGGGCCGCCGGGCTCGCTGGCACGACAGGATTGCGGAGGCCCTCCTGCGGGCCGGGGGAAAGGCTCTCATCTTCTCGAACGAACTGGTGGACGCGTTCCCTGTTCGAGTCTTCAGGAACGACTCCCCGTGGTCTGAGCTCTTTCTCTCGCTGGAGCATGGAACCATCCTGGAGCGCTGGCAACCAGCCGGACCCCTCCCGGACTCCACGGTGTTTTCCCACTCGTGGGACCGGGGACAGGTGGTCGAGGTCCACGAAAGTTACCATCACTGGCTGCAGGACTGGCTCAAGGACTGGCACGAAGGCCAACTGCTCACCATAGACTATGGAGGTTCCGCACCGGACATCTACCACCGACGGCCAGCCGGCAGCCGCCGAGCCTACTACCACCACGAACGGCTCACCGGATCCGACCTTTACCGCCTTCCGGGACGGCAGGATCTCACTGCCGACGTAAACTTCGAGGACCTCACGGCGTGGGGTGAGCAACTTGGGCTTCGCCGCGTGGCCCTCGACCTTCAGGAGAAGTGGCTGGCACCCTTTTGTCCCGATCCTGCCTCTGCACAGGTCCTCACCAGCCCGGAGAGAGCCGGACAGGCCTTCAAGGTCCTTCTGCAGGAGAGGATCCCGAAACGCCCAAATCCCGGGATTTCAGGGCTTGGCAGCCATTAACCCCTTGACCGGAGCACCGCTCCCGACTATTGCCAGCGCCCCGCCGGCACCTCGTTCGGCCTCCAACCACTCCATCCCCATGGCTACGACCGAAGTCATTCTACGCGAGAAAATCACCGGACTGGGCTCTGAAGCCGATGTCGTCAGGGTGAAGGCAGGCTACGCACGCAATTACCTCATTCCCAAGGGCAAGGCCTACGAGGCCACACAGGGAAACCTGCGCAACCTCGAATCCCTGCAGGCCCAGCGGGCCCAGCGTGAAGCCGAGGAGCTGAGCGACGCCCAGGACCTTGCTGGAAAGATCAGCCGCCTCCGACCCAAGTTCACCCTCGAGACCGGTCAGGGAGGAAAAGCATTCGGGTCCATTACCAGCATGGACATCCAGAAGGACCTCGAGAGCGGCGGCATCACACTGGACCGCACCGCAATCAAACTGGACAAGCCCCTGAAGCGCTCCGGAAAAAGCGAGGTCGAAATCAAGCTTCACTCCGAAGTAACCGCTATCCTCACCGTGACGGTTGAAACTGCGGAGAAACAGGACAACGCAAGAGGCGAAGGCGCCCCGGGCGAATCCTGAGGCAAGAGGCTTCGCTTCCCATATCCTCTCAAGGATCACAAGGCGCGGAAGGGCTCTCCTTCCGCGTTTTTTGCATCCAGCCTTCCGATGCGGGGTGATCCTTCACTCATCCCAACCGAGGAGCCCTCCGGATTCTAACAATTGGGACAGTTCTACCCCGGGTTTTCCACACCCCCGGGGTTCTCCCCCATCCTTCGCATACCTTCCATACATGCGTCAGAGGAAGGGCGGCAACAGAGATACACAATGTTTCGGATGTACTAAATAAATGTTGCGAGCGGTTAGATTCGCGCAATCCTGCCAGGGCCTCATTTCCTCTCGCCATGCCCACCGAGACCTCCCAGCAGAAAGATCAGGATGCCCCACGCCTGCAGGTTGTCCAAACCGGTGACGATGGAGCCATCCGGGCTCTCCCCAATGCGACGGGACCCGAGAAGAGCATTCTCAGTTCCATGCTCCAGGAACCCACCGAATACATCGGGGCCGCCGTGGAAGAACATCTGACTCCTGAACACTTCTACATCCCCTCTCACGGCACTCTGTTCAAGATCCTCAACGAACTTTACGATAACGGACAACCCGTTGAACTCGTTTCACTCACCCAGCTGCTCAAGGATCGCAATCTCCTTGAAAACATGGGCGGGCCGGGCGAACTGACAGCTATTTACACCTACGCCCCGACTGCGGCCCACTTCCAGCACCACCTGGCGATCGTCAAGGCCAAGCATATCCTTCGCTCAGTCATCTCCTCCTGCACCGAATCCATCAACAAGGCATACGACGACCCCGAGGACGTGCAGGCCTTCCTCGACTCCGTGGAGTCCAAGGTGTTTGCCATCAAGGAGGGCTCGGAGGTCCAGGGCGAGGTAAAAGTCGGCGATCTCATCGAAGGTGTCGTCGAGATCCTGCAACAGTTCATGCACAATGAACGCCCCCTCGAAGGCGTTCCCACAAAATACACCAAGCTCGACGAAATGAGCAAGGGCCTCAAGCCGGGGGAGATGTTCATCATCGCGGCCCGGCCATCCATGGGGAAAACCTCTCTCATGATGAACATCGTGGAGCATGTCGCCCTCGATCAGAACGTCCCTACCCTCGTGTTTTCCTGCGAGATGAGCGCCCAGCAGATCGTCCAGCGCCTCCTGTTCTCGCGAGCACGCTACAGCATGGCCAACCTCCGACCCGGCCTGCAGCCCACGAAGGAGGAACTCTCGAACATTCTCAACGCTTCGAAGCAACTGAAGTCCGCCCCCCTCTTCATCGACGACACCCCGGCGATCCCGATCGGCGATGTCCGGGCCAAGGCACGACGCAAGAAGCGCGACGCTGACATCGGCCTCATTGCGGTCGACTACCTGCAGCTCATGCGCTCTCAATCCCGTCAGGCCGAGGGCTCCCGGGAGCGCGAAATCGCTGAAATCTCGGCCGGTCTCAAGGCTCTGGCAAAGGAGCTGCAGGTTCCCGTTATAGTCCTGGCCCAGCTCAACCGCGGCCCCGAGCAACGGGGCGGGGCCCCCCGCATGTCCGACCTCCGGGAATCGGGCTCCATCGAACAGGACGCCGACCTCATTGGCCTGCTCTACCGGCAGGAATACTACAACGACCCCACCGCAAATGGGGACGACGCCGACCAGGAGCAGGAAAACAACCTCGGAAAAGCTGAGC
>CAWWCX010000076.1:0-12862 GCA_963935445.1 uncultured Roseibacillus sp. | reverse complement strand
GGCACAACCCGGGGTTTGAGGGTTACGGTCCGATCAGCATGCTCACCGGGCAGGGAGCGCTGGCCTTCGCCATGATGAAGCACTGCGGTCTCAAGGTGGATCGTGAGCGTCACGACAAGGCCTACGATTTTCTTGTGCGATCTTCCGGTCGCAACGGCTACGTATGGTATGCGGACCAGGCCGCGGGTCAGGACAAATGGGCTGACATGGGGCGCACCGGGGCGGCCGGAATCGCCAATGCGTTGAGTCCCTACAAGGACGACAAGTATCTTGAGAGGGCTCTTGCCCATGCCAAGGTGATCGGACGGCATCCGGAGAGTTTCCCCGATACCCACGGATCTCCGGTCATGGGCATGGCATACGCCGCCGCCGCCGCTCACTTCGATCCTGCCAGCTTCCGGCGCTTGATGGACAAGAACAAGTGGTGGTTTGTCCTGTCCCAGTGTCCGGACGGAACCTTCTATTACCAGCCGAACAGGGACAACGCGGGCTACGGCGCGGATTCCCGTCTCTCGGCCTCTGCGGTCACGGCCTTCATCCTGTCGCTCGAGAAAAGGAGTCTGCACCTGTCGGGGAAGAAGATCGAAAGGGAGAGGAGCCGATAGAACGAATCCACGATTTCTCGTCGGCCTGCCCATGGAAAGCGGGGTGATAGCGACTGCCATTATGGGCTTGTTCAAGCGGGCGGAAGTGCGCATCTACTCCGGGGAGTCATGTCGTTTTACCTTCCTCCCTTGAACCGCCGTGGCTTTCTTCAGGTTTCCGCGAGTGCAGCGGTATCAACGTTTTCGGTGTCGCGTGCCGGAGTGCAAAAAAGGCATCGAATGGACCCGCACCGTTTCGCGTTTGTCTCTGATACACATATCATGGAAGACCCGTCCGCCACGGCCCGCGGAATCAACATGGCGAGCCATCTGCGCAGGGTGGTGGAGGAAATTTCTGAGGAAGAGTTACAACCTGCGGGGGTGATCATCAACGGGGACCTCGTGACAGATGGCTCTCCTCCCACCCCGGGTGCTTATCGGATGCTTGCGCGGCTTGTCGATCCGCTCCGCAGGCGGGGTCTCCCGCTCCATCTTACGATGGGAAACTGTGACCGGAGGGATCTCTTTGTGAAAACACTCGAGGAATTCCGGCCGGCGGCCCCTCCCGTAGATGGTCGCCTGGTTGCGGTGTTGAAAGCAGCACGCGCGAATTTCTTTTTTCTCGATTCACTCCACAATGCCGAACGAACGATCACGAAGGGGAGTCTTGGGCAAGCCCAGCTGAAGTGGTTAGCGCAAGCGCTGGATGAGAATCGTGGCAAACCGGCGATCGTGGTCGCTCACCACCATGTCAACCGGCCGGAAGGGAGCGGAAGGACCTGGCGTGAAGGAGGACTGATCGATGGGCAGCAGCTTCTTGAGGTCCTGGGGCCCCGGAATCAGGTAAAGGCATTCGTCTTCGGGCATACTCATCATTTAGATCACGAAACTCTCGATGGAATTCACCTGGTCAGCCTTCCGACGACCGCTTACATATTCGATCCCGCCGAGCCGTATGGGTGGTTGGACGGCCAGCTTGAGGAGGACGGAATGGTGATGCGGCTTCGTGCACTCGATCGAAAGCACCCGAGACAGGGGGAGGAGCTGAAACTCAGGTGGCGCTGAATCTTCGGCCGTTCTGATTGCGTCATGGGTTCCTTCCCGGGGAGTGGGTCGCGGAGGCGCCAAGTGCCGGGGTGGGGATCGGAAAGTGAATTTCAAGGCCTGCCCGAGACGGCCCCCGGGGGTGATCCCGTTTGCCTGATGGGCGCTGAACAAGGGAATGCCCGGCTTCGAGAAGGGGCTGCAATTTTCAGGAAGAAAGGCGAGGGGGCTCCGATGCTTGATGCAATGCTGTTTCTGGACCACAATTCGTCATGAAGAAGGGCTCTTTTGTGTTCTGCTGCCTTGCCTTGACGGTCACGGCGGGCACCAGCGAAACAAGGGTTGATTTTAACAGGGATATTCGGCCGATCCTGTCGGCCAACTGTTTTTCCTGCCACGGTCCCGACGAGAAAGCGCGTAAGGGGAAACTTCGTCTCGACACTGCTGAGGGTGCAAGGAAGGCGCTAGGAACGGTAGATGAAAGCGAGCTTCTCTACAGGATTGAAACGGACGATGGGGAGGACCTGATGCCTCCGGCGGACACCGGACATGTCCTGACTGATACCCAAAAGGGTTTGCTGCGCGAGTGGGTCGCGGAGGGAGGGAACTATGATGTCCATTGGGCATTCGTAAAACCCGAGAAAACGCAAATCCCCAAGGGCGTTCATCCTGTTGATCACTTTGTCAGGGCCCGGTTGTCCGACGAGGGTCTCACGCCTGCAAAAGCGGCGGATCGTTACGCTTTGATCCGGCGGGTTTCGCTTGATCTTACCGGGTTGCCTCCGAGCGTGGAGGAGGCCGATGCCTTTGTGCGGAGCGGTGATTATGAGACGGTGGTCGAGAGATTGCTGGGGAGCCCGGACTTTGGCGAGCACTGGGCGCGGATGTGGTTGGACCTCGCGCGTTACGCGGACACGAAAGGGTATGAAAAGGACAGGCATCGTGACATGTGGCGTTATCGCGACTGGGTGATCGAGGCGTTGAACCGGGATCTGCCCTTTGACCAGTTCACGACCGAGCAATTGGCTGGGGACTTGCTCTCGGAGCCCACGATGGAACAGATTCTCGCTACGGCTTTCCACCGCAATACCATGGAGAACGACGAGGGCGGTACCGACAACGAGGAATTCCGGGTCGCCGCGGTAAAGGATCGTGTCGACACGACGATGCAGGTCTGGATGGGGCTGACGATGGGGTGCGCAAAATGCCATGCCCACAAGTACGATCCCATTGGCATCGGGGATTACTACGCCGTTTACGCCTTCTTTAACCAGACCGCTGATGCGGACAACAATCAGCCCCTGATGTCGGCGCCGACTGCAGGGCAGCGCCAGCAGGCTGCGAGGGCCGAGGCAGAGATTGAATCTCTCGAAGAGCGGTTGAGGGTGAAACCGGAAAATTATGCGGTAGAGCTCTCAAGATGGAAATCCCGTTTTGAAACGAATCCCCTCTGGGTCCCCTTTCGGCTCGTTGCCATGGGGTCGGAAAAGGGTGTGACCCTGAAGCAGGCAGAGGATGGCACGCTCAGTGTGGCCGCCGAAAATCCCGCAAAGGATACGTGGACGCTGACTCTCGCGCTGCCGGAGGGAGAGCCGGTGACGGCTCTCAGGATCGATTCCCTGCCGAAAAGGCCAGGTGGCAGATGGTCTGACAAGAACGTGGCCCTGAGGGAATTGAAGGCTGAGCTGGTCCTGCCCGACGGGGAAGTACGCGTGATCAGGCTGGCCAACCCCAGGGCTGATTTTTCACAGCAGGGGTGGGAGGTTGCCAAGGCCGTCGATGGCAGGCTCGAGGCAGGCTGGGCCTTTTCGCCGAAAGCCGCAGAGCCGCATGCGGCGGTATTCGATATCGTTGGAGGTGCTTCGGGTGGTCAATTGCGCTTGACCCTCGAGATGGAATACGGACAGGGGCTGCTCTTTGAGTCATTCCGGGTGTCCGGAAGCACCCATCCTGCGAAATGGCTCTCACCCGATCTGGACCCGGCTGCCGGCTTGGAGCGGGTGTTTTTGGAGCAGGAGTTTGGGCCAACCCGGGATCTTCGCTCCAGGCTTGTGGAGGCGCGACAACGGCTCAAAGCCGCCCAGACAGGGATTTCCAAGATCCCGATCATGCGGGAACTCACCGGGGATAAGCGGCGTCAAACGCGCATTCACAATCGTGGAAGTTTTCTCGATCAGGGTGAGGTGGTTGAAGCTCGACTGCCGAAGGTCTTCGGCCAGTTGCCGGAGGGCGCGCCGACAAGCCGCCTCGGGCTTGCACAGTGGTTGACCGATCCAGCGAACCCGCTCACTGCCCGTGTCATGGTGAATCGTGTCTGGGCGCGCCTCTTTGGTGTCGGGATTGTGGAAACGGAGGAAGATTTTGGCTCGCAGGGGACCATTCCGAGTCATCCTGAATTGCTCGACTGGCTTGCAGTTGATTATCGAGAGAACGGCTGGTCGCTCAAACAGTTGCTGAAGAGGATTGTCGTATCCGAAACCTATCGTCAGAGCTCGGTGGTGACTCCGGACGGCCATCAGGCTGACCCCCGGAATCGCCTCCTTGGTCGAGGTCCCCGCTTCCGGCTCTCCGCTGAAACGGTTCGTGACCAGGCCCTTGCAGCTTCGGGTTTGCTTACACGGAAACTCGGCGGTCCGTCCGTCATGCCGCCGCAACCTGCAGGGGTCTGGAAGTCAACCTACAGCGGTGAGAAGTGGAAGAATGCAGAGGGCCCCGACCGTTATCGGCGCGGTCTCTACACGTATTTGAAGCGAACGAGTCCCCATCCTGCGATGCTCACTTTTGATTCCGGAAGCGGGGAAGTCTGTCAGATACGGCGAGTCCGCACGAATACCCCCCTGCAGGCTCTTGTAACCCTGAATGATCCTGCGTTTGTCGAGGCGGCTGGAGCCCTCTCGAAGCGCATGAAGAGCCTCGCTCACGGTTTTCGGCTGGTCCTGACGCGCCCACCTACAGACCGAGAGCAGGCTCGGCTCAGGGAGCTTCATGCTGAGCTTCAAGCCCACTACGCGAATGACCCCGAATCGGCCGGGCAGCTCCTGGAGTCGGCCAGACTGAAGGAGGGCGACGCCGCGATGGTAGCGGTTGCCAGTGTTCTCCTGAACCTTGACGAAACCCTGATGAAGCCATGACTCCTGCAGAAAGGGCGTCTTGTCCGTGCTATCGGGCAGTTGGGCCCCGGGCCGTGCCCCGCATGCCTGCCGACCGGCGCGGAGGCTCCCTCCGGCGGGTTTTCAAAGACCTTTCCTGAGATTCCCTAGACGAACAGAATACGTTCCAATGACCCCCTTAGCTCAATCGAGACGATCCCATGAACCTTCCAACTGAGCAGCTCCGCGCCTACACACGCCGTCACTTTTTTGGGAATGCCGGCCTCGGGTTCGGTGCTATTGCACTTCAGCAGCTATTGGCTTCTGATAAGACCAAACCCGGCTTCCGAATCCCGGGAAAAGCAAAGTCGATCATTTATCTCCACATGGCGGGCTCTCCGTCGCAGATCGACCTGTTCGAGAACAAGCCTGCACTCACGAGGTTTCACGGTAAGGAGTGTCCCCAGGAGTATCTGGAAGGCAAGCGCTTCGCGTTCATCAGGGGCACGCCGAAGATGATGGGTCCGGTTTTCGACTATGCCCAGCAAGGGGACAGCGGGCAGTGGGTCAGCGAGTTGCTTCCCGGCCTGAGCTCGGTTATCGATGATGTATGCGTGATTCGCTCGATGCATACCGAGCAATTCAACCACTCGCCTGCACAGTTGCTGCTGCACACCGGGAACTCCCTCCTTGGGAATCCCTCGATGGGGTCGTGGGTGACCTATGGATTGGGAACGGAAAATGAGGATCTGCCGGGGTTCATGGTTCTCGCCTCCGGAGGGAAAACGCCAAGTGCGGGCAAGTCCCTCTGGGGATCGGGCTTCCTGCCGACGGTTTACCAAGGCGTGCAGTGCCGGACTGATGGTGGCGACCCGATTCTGTATTTGTCAGACCCGAAAGGCATGAGCCGCGAAGCCCGCCGGAAGACTCTGGACGCTCTCAATGACTTGAATGAGATCCAGCATGAAGAGATCGGGGATCCGGAAACGTTGACGCGGATTTCTCAATTTGAGTTGGCTTTCCGGATGCAGGTCTCGGTGCCCGAGGTGATGAATATCGCCAAAGAACCCTCCCACATCCTTGATCTCTACGGGGCCAAGCCGGGGCACATCTCGGAGGCTGAGTCCGCTGCCGATCCCCGTCGGTTGTACAAGGGTAACGACCCCACGTTTGCCAACAACTGCCTGCTCGCCCGACGATTGGTCGAGAACGGGGTGCGCTTTGTCCAGTTATATGACTGGGGTTGGGATCACCATGGGTCGTCGCTGGGAGAATCGATCGATGAAACCCTGCCCATCAAATGTCAGCAGATCGATAAGGCGATCGCTGGTTTGATCACGGATTTGAAGCAGCGTGGACTGTTCGACGAGACGCTGATTGTCTGGGGTGGTGAATTCGGACGCACGCCGATGATGCAGAACAACGTTCGCAATGAGTTGAAAAAGGGATTCTATGGTCGAGATCATCACCCACATGCTTTCACGATGTGGATGGCTGGTGCTGGGATCAAACCGGGTGCCTACGGGGCGACCGACGATATTGGATACTATATCGGGGAGGACCCGGTGGGTATTCGTGACCTGCAGGCGACTATCCTGCAGTTGTCAGGACTGGATCCCCATCGCTTCAGTTTCCCTTACCAGGGTTTGAACCAACGGTTGATCGGCCCGACTGAGGAAGGCAAGGTTGTCTCCGGAGTGCTGGCCTGAAGCCGGGCTCCGATGCCCCGGGGAGTGGCGGCCTGTCCGAGGACGCATTAAACGAGCCGCTAGGTGCAGATCGAACCCGACCGGCATGTTGTCGGGTCCTGACCTCGGCAGCGCCTGCCTGCTCGCCATCATTGTGCTCCTGCTAACGGAAACCCTTTTGGCCGGTTCTGCAGGACGGCCTTTTCTCCGTGATCCTGAATTCGCTCTGCCCCCAAATCCGCAGGACGGGGCATGGCGAGCAGACTACTGATCGAGGGTCCTTGGCAGGTTCCACCGATCGAAGTCCCAGCGGGCCCGAATCGGCTCACCCTTGCGTGGAAGAGGTTCCAGGGAGCAGGCAGGACCACAACTTCGATCCGCACTAATCCACCCGAAGGAATGGTGGAGGCGAGGGGAGTCGAACCCCTGTCCTGAAAACCTTTCGCGCAAGCGTCTACATGTTTAGCGGCCAGTTGGTGGTTCGGGATCCAGACCTCTGTCCGCCAGTTCTAGTTCCCTAGAGACCTGTTTAATCTCGCAAGCGGACCCGGTCACCCGGCCCTCTTGCCAGCCTGCTGGTGGTCGCGGATTGTCGTAGCAGGCGTTCGACAGTCCACGTCGCTGTCAATTAAGCAGCGAGTGCAAGCTCGTTGGAGTCTGCAATTATTTGTTTTGATCGGCTTTTTAGGAGGCCAACCGATCAACCTCCACATGCAGCCTGCGTTTCCGACCTCCAGTCGAAACCGTGGCGCCCCCGTATTCGAGGTGTTCCGCAGGTTAGTGCCAAGCAACTCGGGTTTCAAGCTTCAGGAGTGGGTTTCTCCGGTGGAGGATCCGAACCCTAGTTGGGGATTTCGCGGGTTCCCGGAGGTTTGCAATAGGCAGGCCCGCCTACTTCCTCCTCGAATACCCGGACGGCCTGATAGGCCACTGTATTCGTCCTGCAAACCACCGCTCCGGAGGCTTCCAGCTAGTCCATACATGGGCATTCTTTCGTGTCATGGCCTCTTCAGTTACGTTCTTGTGCTCCGATTTCGAATTCCTGAGGCTAAAAGGGAATAGCGTGAAACCGGTCGAAGCGGACGATGTTCCAGGAGGCTTGGTTCTGGTTCATAAAAGGAAAAGCGGTCAAAGTTTATGAAGTCTTATCAGGGAGCAACCTGGAGAAGCAGAGCATTATCATTCCTCCTGGTGACCAGTATTGGTAGCCCATGGACCTATGGCCAGTTCACGCATTGGCATAATGCGGAAAACCCACCTGTAACGACCGGCAATCTCTGGTCCGACCCAAGTAACTGGAAGAATGATGCTGTCCCGGGAACAGGTGCTTATGATGCCTTCAGAATCGAGCAATACCCCGCTGATGCGGCGGGGACTGGTGAGATTATCATGGATTTCGATTACGGCGCCTTGGACCCAATCCGGGTCGCTCAGTTTTTTGGCGGGGAAAGGGTGCTGATCCAGAACCATTTCAAGGCTTCCGCTGGAGGGGTGGGAGAGGAGGGGATCGTCTTTCTCAATGGCGGGAATAACCCCAATGGGGCCTATCTCCGAGTCGGGTCAACAGGGTCGATCGAAGCTGATATTGTTGCGATGTCTCCCAATGACAGAGGAAAGCCCACTATCGAATTTGCAGGGGGAAGCTGGGTTGGCGGGAATTACAGGAACTGGAATACAGGTCAGCAAACATGGGGGAGACAGGATATCATCTTCTCATCAAAGGAGGGTTCGATCACTCCGGGGTCGATCAGCACCTGGAGCAATCGCGCCGATATGAAGTTCATATTCAACCTCGCTGCCGAGGGAGTCACTCCCGTTATCCTGACCGAGGCCGACCCCCTGCGTTTTACCGGGCCTTCCGAGGGAACGAGGCCGTTCGGTCTCGTGATTGACATGACTGATTATGCAGGTGCCGCTTCGAGTATCCCCCTGTTCATCTTCCAGAATCCGGATGACGACCGTCTTTTCGAGGAAGACAATATTACCATTTCGGGTGCGCCCGCGGATTGGGAGGAGGTTGAAGTGGTTCAGAATGACAGTGGAGTAGTGCTCCAGAAGGTTGGGGATGCCGATGGGGATGGCCTGCCGGACTCGTGGGAGCAGGCCGTGATTGACGCAGACCCGGGTGATGGGGTTGCAGGCCTTGAAGACGTAGATCCTGACGGCAATCTCGATGGGGACACCCTGAGCAATCGCGAAGAGTTCGAGGCCGGTTCCGATCCGCTCGACGAGGATACCGACAATGATGCTTCCAGAGACGACGAAGAGATCGCCAATGGGACTGGTGTTCTCGATCGTGATAGTGACGATGACGGACTTCTTGACGGGCATGAGACGAATACCGGCCTGTTCAATGGTGACACCGATACGGGCACCGATCCCCTTAACCCCAATTCTGATGGAGATTTACTCCCTGATGGCTTGGAGGTGAGGAATGGCTCCGATCCGACGGACCCGAATGACCCCGGTGCGGGCAAAGGGGTGGAGATCGATACCGTTGTTATCGGAAGTCCGGGAAATCCAGCCGACGGGACCGGGTTCGGGCAGGTTGACTATGAATATGCGATCGGGACCTACGAAATTACGGTTGGGCAGTACCTCGTCTTCCTGAATGCAGTTGCAGCCGAGGATACCTACGGGTTGTGGCATCCGGAAATGGACCGGGCTGCCGGCGGCGATGCGGTCTTTGGTCCGGATATCAGGAGGAGCGGTCAGTCCGGAAGTTACTCCTACAGTGCAGGCAGGCCCGCGCAATTGAACCGGCCCATGCGGAGCGGCGTCGATTACGGAAATGCGATGCGGTTCTGCAATTGGCTTCACAATGGTCAGCCGTCCGGAGCGCAGGACGCATCTACCACTGAAGAGGGGGCCTACCTTCTCAATGGAGCGACCTCCAACGCAGATCTTGCGAACGCCCTCAAAACCCGTCTGGAAGGTTGGCGATATGCACTGCCCACCATCGATGAGTGGTACAAGGCGGCCTACCACAATCCGGAGGATGACAGTTATTTCGATTTCCCCACGGGCAGCAACTCCCAGCCGGGGTATGTTAATGATTCAGGAAGCCTTTCTGGAAGCGGGGCCCCTTTCGCTGAAGGGGGGGCGGACCCGGGAAACTATGCGACGTGGCAGGGAGACGGAGGGACGAGGGGGATTGGGCCCTCGGAATACGCTACCGAGGCCGGCGAGTGGGAAAACTCGGCGAGCCCGTGGGGCACCTTCGATCAGATGGGCAACGTGGACGAGATGATCGAGACCATCAACGAGGGTCATGGCGCGACGCGGCCTTACCTCGTTGGCTCCAATGCTGAGCATCCCTCCAATGCCTCGGCGGGGAGACGATCCAATGTAGAAGGAGGGTCATGGAATCCTACTGATCATGGGCGGTTCATCGGTTTTAGAATCGTCTCGGCCAACCTTGCTGCTGTGCGCGGGATCGACCTCAGGGTGGACCGGGACCTTTCGGGCCGGAACCTCATTCTCACCTGGAACAGTCAGGAGGGAATGCTCTACAACCTGCTCAGTGATCCCAGCCTGGAGAACGAGCCTGCCAATTGGGCAACCTGGGGCGGGAATGAGAACATACCCGCTGACAAGGACGGGGAGAATAGCCTGACAATTCCCCTCCCGACACCTCTGGAAGCAGTTCGCTTCTTTGTGATATCGGAGTTTCCAGCTCCGCCGCTGTTCGTGGAGAACTTCGATTCTGCCGGTCTGCCCGCAGGGTGGGCTGCGGTGGACAATGGGGCCGGAACAAACTGGCAGGTCGGGGATGTATCGGGGCTTCCGAACCTGGTTGAGGGCAACGGTACTAACGCGGCCGGAACAAACCTTGCGGAGGGATACACTGCGAATGCAAGTGCGACGCTGACCTCTCCCGGGATTGCGATTCCGCCCGAGGGGGCGGTGTTGACATTCCGGATTTACATGGACAACGATCTTGGAGACCCCGGGGCTGTCCGAATCCTTGATGCGGACAACGGTGATGTCGAGATCGTGGGAGGGGCCTTCCCCGTGACCGGGATAGAGGGTATTGAGGATGGGTGGAGCGACCGTTCTTACTCTTTACCCGGCCCGGCCTCCGGGAAAAATATCAGGATACAGTTCGAATTTCTCAGCGATGGAGATCCCCAGACATATTATGGGATGGCGATTGACGATGTAACCATCGGGAACCCGTAGTTGTTCTTACGGGATCAACCGTTTTCATGAGGAATGGGATCCGGAATCGAGTCCCGCCAACTTGATTGGCTGAGCTCGACCAGCGCTGCCAGCAAGGCGCACTGGGGTTGTTGGTATCGGAGAGACTTCCCTGCCTCGCATGGGAAGTCCCTTCATCGTGTCACCGGGATTTTTGATTCACGATATTGTTTCAGTCAGGAGTTTGTTGTCTAATGCCGCTGGACGATCAAAGGCACTGGCTTTCCAGATATGCTGAACATTTACGGCCAACAACACGGCGGATTCTGTGACCGGCAGTCACGCAGGAATTTCATCAAGGTGGGCGCGCTCGGGCTGGGCGGATTAAGTCTTCCACAGCTGCTTCGAGCGGAGCAGGAGTCGGAGAAGGGGAGCTCGAAAAAAGCCATCATCATGATCTACCTGCCGGGGGGACCTCCTCACCAGGACATGTACGACCTGAAGGTGGACGCTCCATCCAATATCCGGGGGGAGTTTTCCCCGATCTCGACCAATGTGCCGGGCATTCGCATCTGTGAGCACCTCCCGCGCATGGCCTCGATGGCGGACAAACTTGTCTTCGTGAACTCGCTGGTCGGATCCATCGGGCAGCACGCCTCCTTCCAGTGCACGACGGGGCGGAGCAATAACAACCAGCCGGCGGGAGGGTGGCCCGAGCTTGGAACAGTGATTTCGCGGTTGCAGGGAGGTGAGAAGCAGACTGTGCCGAACTATGTCAATCTTTCCCCGAAGATGAAGCATACCCCTTACAACTTCGGGAAGAACAGTTTCGTGGGAGTGGGGCACAGGGCCTTCATGCCGTCAGGACAAACCAAGTCAGACATGACGCTTCAGGGTATCAGCATGGAACGCCTGGAGGACCGGCGCGCCCTGCTCAGAAGCTTTGATGGCTTTCGGCGTGGTGTGGATGGGAGCGGCATGATGGAAGGCCTTGATGCCTTTCAGGAGGAGGCTTTCGATCTCTTGACCTCGAGCCGTCTCTTGGATGCCCTGGATCTCAGTAAGGAGGATCCAAAGGTGCGGGAGCGCTATGGGAAGGGAACCAGCAAGGTGCAGGGGGATGCCGCTCCACGTATGAATGAGCAGTTTCTTGTCGCTCGCCGCCTTGTCGAGGCTGGTGCCCGGGTGGTGACCGTGAGTTACAGCTTCTGGGATTGGCACGGGAGTAACTTTGCACGCGCCAAGGACAATTTCCCGGACTTTGACCAGGCCCTGACAGCCTTGGTTGAGGATCTCCACCAGCGTGGGCTGGCGGAGGACACGACGGTCATAGCCTGGGGTGAATTCGGACGGACCCCGACTATCAATAAGAATGCGGGCCGGGACCACTGGCCGAGAGTGGCCAATGCCCTGTTGGCATGTGGGGGGATGCGCACCGGACAGGTGATCGGAACCACCGATCGCCTCGGGGGTGAGGCAGACGATCGCCCGGTCCATTTCCAGGAGATTTTCGCGACCCTGTACCACAACATGGGAATCGATATTAACAAGGTGACCCTGCCCGACCTGAGTGGGCGTCCGCAGTTTCTCGTGGACACGGAACACCAGCCGCTCCCGGAGGTAGTCTGAGAGCAACTGCGGTGCGCATGAGGCATGCAGATTGGTTGCCCGCGTGGCGAGAGCAGGCGTTGGACGTCCCCGGGATGGGCAAATGCCCGGTGAGGGATTACTGCTCCGGGATGACGGCGATTCCGATTTTCTCGGTGCTCATGAAATAGCCGAGGGGGACTTCCCTGGTGTCGGTAATGA
The DNA here is from genome assembly GCA_963935445.1 of uncultured Roseibacillus sp. Taxonomy (GTDB): domain Bacteria; phylum Verrucomicrobiota; class Verrucomicrobiia; order Verrucomicrobiales; family Akkermansiaceae; genus Roseibacillus_B. The sequence goes on along the minus strand of CAWWCX010000076.1, from coordinate 508 downwards.
GCCAGTAGGCTTTCGAGAAGGTGGTCTGGGTGTGGGTTTCACCCGGCTGGAGGGTTGCATAGCGTTTGGTGCCACCCCCGTAGGCCATCCAGTAAATGTGAACGGACTCCTTCCGTTTGTTGGTGAAGGAAATCTCTGAGCCTGCCCCCGGTACTGAGGATGGCGGAGTTCCTTCGGTCAGCGGATGCCATATGAGTTCCTCGGTAGGGCCGCGCCAGGTATCGGTGCGGAAGGGGGACGCAGGGAGGCCTTCGCGGTTGTAGAGGTTGGCGGTCCGTGGGTTCATGCTGAAGGCGTAGCGGACGGCTGCGGGGCGAGGGACCTTGTCAGAGCGAAGCAGGATGGTGTCACCGTCAATGGTGGCGTTTGCCCAGTGCCAGTTCATGTCTGCGTCGGCCACGGCAAAGTGCTGGAGTTTGGCGTCCTTCACTTCCTCCACAGGCCTGAGGCCTTCCTTCCGGCCGACCATGAGTCCGCTGCCGACGTGGTCAAAAGAGACTCTGATGGT
>CAWWCX010000075.1:0-12934 GCA_963935445.1 uncultured Roseibacillus sp. | reverse complement strand
TGACGAGGTTGCTGCCCGTGACCGGCAGGACAGCGAACGCAAGGCTTCTCCCCTCATTGTCGCGGAAGGGGCTGCCGTGATCGACAGTTCCGAGTTGAACATTGAACAGGTCGTGGACGCCGTGATTACGGTTCTTGGAGACCGGGGTTGGTTCGACCGCTCCTCCTGAGTTCACCAACCATGAAGACCTTCTACTGGCTGATCATACAACTCGCCCGGGCGTTCTTTACAGCCTACTCAGGCGCAATAGAGGTCCACAATCGCGGCAAGCGCCTTCAGGAAGGGGGCGCGATCATCGCTGCAAACCATGCGAGCTTCCTCGACCCTCCGGCAGTAGCCTGCGCATACGATACAGAAATATGGTTTCTCGCCCGCAAGACCCTTTTCAAGGGCTTTGCCAGTTGGTTCTTTCCTCGTGTAAATGCCTTCCCCATCGACCGGGAACATGCCGATATCCAGAGTATGAAGGGGATCCTCAGGAAGTTAAAAAGCGGCAAACGCGTTCTCATGTTTCCCGAGGGCACAAGAAGCGAGAACGGCGAGCTCGGGGAAGCCAAGGCCGGCATCGGAATGCTTGTCGCCAAGAGCGGTGTGCCGGTACAACCGGTTCGTATCTTCGGGGCCTATGAGTCGTGGCCGAAAGGAGGAAAACACAATCCACATCCCATCCGCGTGGTAATTGGTGATCCGGTGGACTTTGATCCCGAAGACCTCAGATCAAAGTCCCGGGAATCCTACCAGCGGATTGCGGATCAATTGATGGCCTCCATCGAGGCGCTGTCCCTTGATCTCGACGGGGGTCCGCAACAATGACAGGGGGGAGACTGCGCTCCCGGGTTTATTCGCCATCACGAATCATTTCCCACGCCCGGCCCACCTGCAGGATGGTATGCTCTCCAAGGTGCGGGCCAAGAATTTGAAGTCCCACCGGCAACTGGCTGGAGCCCCGTTCAACGTAACCGCAGGGCACACTCATACCGCAGATACCCGCAAGATTCGCGCTGATCGTGTAGACATCGGCCAGGTAGTCCTGAAGAGGGTCATCCGCAAACTTTCCAATGCGCCGAGCCGGCGCAGGAGACACCGGTCCCACAATCGCATCCACCGTCCGGAAGGCCTCCTGGTACTCCCGCTGGATGAGGGTGCGGGCTTTCTGAGCCTTGAGATAATATTTTCCACTATACCCGGAACTCAGAACATACGTCCCAAGAATAATTCGTCGCTTCACCTCCGGGCCGAAACCTCGAGCCCTGCTCCGCCGGTACATTTCGATGACGCCATCGCCCTCATCGACCCGCTGCCCGTAGCGAACGCCATCATAGCGACTCAGGTTGGAGGAAGCCTCGGCAGGTGCGAGGACATAGTAAGTGGCCACCGCGAACGAAGTCGAGGGGAGCCCAATCTCGACCAATTCAGCTCCGGCCGACTCTAGCTGTGCAAGGGCCAGCTCAACCTGTGTGCGAACGGCAGGATCGAGGCCCTCGTCAGCGAAAAACTCTCTTGGGACACCCAGCTTCATTCCTTCCACTCCATCGGACATGTTCGCGACATAGGACGGAACCGCCGCATCAATGCAGGTGGAATCCAGGTCATCACCGCCGGCGATCACCTGCAGAAGCAGGGCCGCATCCTCCACCGTCTTGGTGAGGGGACCGATCTGGTCAAGGGAAGATGCGAAAGCCACAAGACCATACCTCGATACCCGCCCGTAGGACGGCTTCAATCCGACAACTCCACAATGACTGGCGGGCTGGCGTATGGAACCTCCGGTGTCCGAGCCGAGGGCCGCGACCGCCATGTCCGCCGCAACAACGGCAGCTGACCCTCCGGAAGATCCGCCCGGGATGCGTTCAGGATCATGAGGATTTCGGGTCTGTCTGAAAGCGGAGTTTTCAGTGGAAGAACCCATCGCAAACTCATCTAGATTTGTCCGCCCGTAAAGAATGGCACCCGCCTTCTTGAGCCGGGTGGACACCGTTGCGTCGTATGGGGAGAGGTAGCCCTTCTCCAGGAAATGCGAGGCGCAGGTACAGGGATGATCAAGGGCGTTGATGTTGTCCTTGAGAGCTATCGGAATCCCTCCCAGCGGGCCGGCCAGGTCCGCTGCCTCCGCTTCGATCAAGGCCCGTTCAAGATCGGAACTGAGATAGCCACCAAGCTCTTCATTTTTGGCCGAAATTGAAGTCGCGACCGATTCGATGATTTCGCGCGAGGTTGTCTGCCCGGCGAGGAGCATCCTCCTGAGCTCCGCGATACTGAGGGTTGCGAGGTTCACGGGATGATACTGGTTCAGGAGTCAACCACCTTGGGCACGCGCACCTGATCCAGTGCGGAGTCCGGCATATTTCGGAGTACGTGATCACGCTGGAGACCGGTGGCCGGTTGATCCTCCCGAAAGCAGTCCACAAGCGGCGCGGGGTGGGCGGTAGGCTCGACCCCCTCGACATTCAGCGAGGAGAGGGTATCCACAAAGGCCACAATATTGCCAAGTTGCTGCTGAAACCGTGCAGCTTCCTGTTCGGTAAGCTCCAGCCGGGCGAGTCCCGCCACGTAGGCCACGTCAATTTCGGGGCCGGCTTCTGATTGGCTTTCGCTCACGCCCGGATGGGGGCGTTTCCTGCCCCGCGTGTCAAGTTTCAAGCAACAGCTTCGACCACCACCCCGTCTTTCACTAGACAGCCTGAAGAACGGAGCAGATCCACGCGGAGAGTGCCAGGATTGCAGTGACAAGGAGGACAAACAGAAAAGCGCTCCGCGTCTGATATCGGTGCTCGTTCCTGATTTCGCCCCGACTCAACTGGGAGTAAAACTTGTGCTCGCGCCGGCGGTCTTCAAGGTCGTCCGGCGGGGGCATGGTCGTGATCTTCTCCTCCATCTCCTTCCTGATACGATCGGGCGCACCTTCTATAAATTCCTCGAGCTCACTGATTCTCGAGAGCAGCTTCGCCTCGCGGGAACTTAATGCACCGGAGCGCTTCTCTTTTTTGCTGAAGAATCCCATTTACTTAAGGAGTAAAACAACAAGCGCAACCGTGCCCAGGATGAGGATCGGCAGGTTGTAGGCAAATCCGGCTCGGATGTTGGCCGAAAACCCGTTCCCACCTCGAGGTTTTCCGTTTGCATTCGGGTTGCCAAAGACCCCCCGGGTCCGTCCTCCTGCAAAGTGGGCGCACGCACTTTCGAACTCTTCCTCTGCCTGTTCCAGCATGCCATGCGCACGGTCAAGTTCCACATTGAGAGATTCCCGTGGCCACCCCTCAGGCTCGAGCTTTTCAATCCTTGTAAGATGGGCCGCAAAGGACTGGCGAGCCTGTTCCAGATCTTCAAGTTCCTGGCGCAACTCGAAGAGTTCACGATCGATGGACGTGACCGAGGTGGATAGACGCTCCGAAATTTCAATCTGGCTACTGATGAACTCCTCTTTCCGACGATTGAGGTCATCCATTTCACATTTCTGCTGCTCAAGGTGCTCACGTTGACGCTGCAGCAATTCAAGTTGCTGCTGAGCCTCCCGGAGTTTGCCTTCGAAATCTTCGTTTCGTGACGCGGCGTACGGATCTCCACTCAGATCCAGTTGCGCCTCCTTGATCCTGAGGTGTTGGGTGTGTTTAGTTCCTGCAGCCATAACGTTCCCGGGGGTGATTCCAAGAGGGCGAGGGGACTGGAACAGAATACCTGCCCAAATTATTTTTGGCTAGTAGATATTTTAGTTTTATTAATCAATCAGGCCGCAGACGTCCAATTAAGCATATACTGTCGCACGCTAGTCAGGGCGGTGGGCGCATTGACCGCCCTACGACCGATCAAATGCCATGGCGCACCGCGGGGGGCACGGGGAGGAGGACCTGTCCCCCTCCGGGGCGCCACGTTGCAGGCGCAACGCTCAGCGGTTTACCCGTGTCGACTCCCGGCCGAGATACCAGTTCCAACCTCTGGCAATCAGGCGACCACCCTGGGCTGAGATCCGCTTGCCATCCTCGAAGGCGAGATAGAAACAGGGGATCAGGAACAGAGTAACCGCAGTCGAGAACAGGATACCAAACCCGAGGGACACCGCCATGGGAATCAGGAACTGGGCTTGGATTGATGTGTCCAGAATAAGAGGCAGAAGACCTACGAAGGTTGTGAGCGAGGTGAGGACAATCGGACGAAACCGTGCTGCTCCAGATTCAAGGATCGCCTGACGGACATCCCGTCCGGCCCGTTTCTTACGATTCGCAAAATCCACCATGACGAGGGAATCATTTACGACAACACCTGCGAGAGCCATCATCCCAAACCACGAAAAATGAGTAAGGGGTATCCCCATGATCACGTGTCCCACGAGGGCTCCGATCAGGCCAAACGGGATTGCGGCCAGCACGAATACCGGTTGGAGCAGTCCCCGGAAGGGAATGGCAAGAAGGGCGTAGAGCACGATGATGACAAAGCACCAGTTCCACTTCATCTGCTGGTTGGTTTGCTCCTCTTCCTCAATTGTGCCCACAAAAGCCCAGCTCAGGGTCCCGCCCGCCTTCGCCACAATCCTGTCGATCTCGGGGCGGGCCTGCCGGGCGATCGCCATAAGGTCCGTGGTCTTGTCCTCCGGATAGGCTCCGATCTCGAGAACCCGTGAGCCATTCTTGCGTTCAATCCGCGTGGGAGCCTTGACCACCCTTGCGTCCGCGACATGCTCGAAGGGTATAGTCACGTTATCGACTGTCCGAATCTGGAGATCGTAGAGGGTGTGGAGATTTTCGCGCAACGCCTGCGGAAGGCGTATCATTACCCGAATCTCTTCCCGGTCTCTCTGGATCCGCTGGGCTTCATCCCCGAAGAAGGCGGCCCGTACCTGCCGAGCAAGCTGGACCTCTGTCAGCTTCAGCTCCCGGGCGCGGGGCTTAAGGGTGATTTCCAGTTCGTCCCGCCGCCGGTCCTTGTCGCTCTCTGCCCGGTGAATTCCCTCGTATCCCTCGAGAAGCGTCTCGATCTCAACCGCAAGGGCTGTCTTCTGCTCCGAATCCGGTCCGCGCAATTCAAGTTCGACACCCTGCTGCCGATCCCACCGTCCCTCCTGGCTATACACCCTGAAGCGGTCTGCCTCGGGAAGATCCCCGACAATTTCCCGGAGCCGCTTCTCCAGAACGTCGTTGCCCGGGCCGGGTTCGCTGCGGAGGCTGGGAGGAAGAATCTCCAGGCTTACCATGCCCTCGTTCTCACGGGATCTGCTCCGGTAGGTCGCACCGGTTCCGCTCAGGATCGCCGTCACCAGTGACTTTCCCGTCCCGGGGTCAACGAACTCAGTAGCCAATTGTTCCGAGGCCTTCGTAATTCGATCGATCACCGCATCAGTCTTCTCAAAGGGGGTGTCGGCCGGCATGCGAAGACCGCAGTATATCTGGTACCGATCAACTTTCGGGAAGGTCCGCTGTTCGATATGCCCTCCCGCCCGGTAGCCGACAGCGGCCATCAACAGTCCGACAAAGAGAGCCAGGGTCACGTAGCGGTGCTCTGCCGCAAGACGGAGCACGGGCTTGTAACCCTTTTCGACGAAACGCTCCAGACCGCCTGCGATCTTCCTCTGAAACCTCGCAAAGGGGCCGAGACTGGTTCGGCGAACCCTCAAGTGCTTGAGATGAGAGGGCAGGATGAGCTTGGATTCAATCAGGGAGAAGATCAGGACTCCTGCCACCACCGGGGGAATCTGACGCGCAAAATTGCCCACCCATCCGTCAAAGAACATCAGTGGCGTAAAGGCTACGATGGTAGTTAGCACTCCGAAGGTCACCGGTGTTGCAACCTCCTTTGTTCCTTCTACAGCGGCTTCAAGGGGCTCTATACCCTGACGAAGTTTCGAGTAGATGTTCTCACCGGTCACGATGGCATCATCAACCACTATGCCCACAACGATGATGAAGCCGAAGACGCTCATCAAGTTGAGTGTCATCGGACCCCAGGGAAGGAAGGGGAGATCCATGGGCATCATCATGAGCCCTCCCGCAAAGCTCATTGGAATTCCGATCGTAACGAAGAACGCCAGCATGGGCCGGAGGAAGAGACCCAGGATGAGAAAGACGAGGACAGCCCCGAGGGCGAGTGAGGAGGCGAGAATAGACAGTCTCCCACGCATGGAGACCGATTCATCATCCCAGATCGCGAACTTGACGCCTTCTGGATACCGGGAGCCGGAGGCGGCAATGTATTCGCGCACGGAATCGGATATCCCTATCGCACTCTCCTTGCCGGAACGCTGCACTTCGATGCGCATGGCGCGTTCACGGTTGTAGCGAATCAGGCTCCGATCCTCGACGAAGCCGTCGTCGACCTTCGCGACCTCCCCGAGCTTGAGCTGGGCACCATCCTTCGCACGCAGGATAATGTCCCGAAAATCATCTCCGCTGTAGGCCTGGCTGCGGGTTCGAAGCAGCATCCGGCCTCCGGTAGTTTCAATGGCGCCTGCGGGCAGGTCGATAGACGAACGTTTAATTGCATTGCTGATTTCCTCAATGGACAGGCCGTAGCTGCGCAGGGCCTCCGGATTGATCTCGATCCCAACCTCGCGGTCCCGGTTGCCAGTCAGGGATACCTGCGAAATACCGGGGAGGTTAAGGAGGTCGTCCCTGACCTGGTGGCCGATGCGGAGGAGGTCGCTCTCGCTCAGGTCTCCGTGGACCATGACAGTGCAAACTTCCCACCAGGTATCCGTATTCGGGATCCGGATGCGCGGGCGTTCGCTTTCGTCCGGAAAGGTGCTGATCTGGTCGACTCTCCGCTGGACTTCCTCGAGCATCTTGTCGATGTCGACCTCGCGTTCGGGTTCGATCTCAATTTCAGCGCTCCCGGAGTTCACCTCGGAGCGGACCTCCTTGACCCCGGGGAGCCCTTCGAGCGCCTGCTCGATCGGGAGTACAATGGTGCGCTCGACGTCCTCGGGAGTGCCGCCCCGGTAACTCATGCGCACCTCGACTTCGCGGAACTCAAAGCTGGGGCGAACCTCGAGGGGAATCTCAGTGAAGGCCGCCCGCAGACCAAGGAAGAGAACCGCAACCAGCAGAAAGTTGGCGGCGACGTCGTTCCGGGCAAACCAGCGAATCATGAGGCTCCTCGAAGTGTTTCAGGTATCAAGGCGTCCGAGGCAAGGGAATCGAGAGTCAGGAGGAGGCGGATCCCCCGCCTTTTCTGCGGAACCTGGATTCTCCACTCGCCTTCAAAGCCGCGCCGTGATTGCAGAGCCCATCTCGCTCGTATTCACCTGCTGCTCACCGTCGGCACCACTGAAGATATCCGCGGTCCGGTAGCCATCCGCAATAGTCTGTTCAACCGCACCGTCAATGGCGTTGGCCGCCTCATTGCACCCAAGGGAGTAACGCAGCAGCATTGCGAGTGAAAGGATCTGTGCGATCGGGTTGGCGAGGCCCTTTCCTGCAATGTCAGGGGCTGAACCGCCACTGGGTTCATAAAGGCCAAAATTGCGTCCCTCGGAATCCGGCTCACCGAGGCTCGCGCTCGGAAGCATCCCCAGTGATCCGGAGATCATGGCCATTTCGTCTGAGAGGATATCTCCAAAGAGATTCCCTGTAACGATCACATCATAGTCGGGAGCATACCTTATGAGCTGCATGGCCGCGTTGTCGACATAGAGGTGGCTGAGTTCGACGTCCGGGTAATCAGCTGCGATCTCCACGACCGTTTCACGCCAGAGGCGGGAATTCTGCAGGACATTCGCCTTGTCTACCGAACAGAGGCGCCCGCTGCGCTTTCGTGCAGCCTCGAAAGCGACGTGGGCAATACGTTCGATCTCGCTGCGCCGGTAGACCATCGTGTCAATGGCAACCTCTTCGCCATCTTCTTTCCGTCGCTCCTTGGGGGATCCGAAGTAGATCCCTCCGGTCAGCTCACGCACACAGAGGACATTGAATCCATTCGGGATGAGACTGTTTTTGACGGGAGAAGCCTCGATAAGAGAGGGATGACAAACTCCCGGGCGGAGATTCGCAAAGAGTCCGAAGTGTTTTCGCAAAGGCAGGAGAGCTCCCCGCTCGGGCTGAATCTCAGGGGGCAAATCCTCCCACTTTGGCCCTCCCACGGATCCAAAGAGGATGGCATCTGCGGCTTCGCATCCCTCGAGTGTGCTGGAGGGCAGGGGGGTTTCGTTACTGGTATCATCAAGGGCTGCGCCTCCGACCAGAAACTCCCCGGTGCTCACCTCGAGACCGAAGCGGGCTGCAACGGCGTCGAGGACCTTAAGGGCCTCGACCATGACTTCAGGACCGATCCCGTCTCCGGGAAGAACCGCGATGCGATGCTGTGACATGGCGGGGAAGTAACGTGTCTGGGCGGGGAGGGAAATGGAATTCGAGAGGGATTTTGTAGTAGAGTTTCACGAAGGTTGGGGCACGGTCTGGGCGCGTGGACGTGCTCATCGATTTCCTCTGGCTCCTGCTGGGCCTGGGGCTCCTTTACTTCGGAGCAGAGTGGCTGGTAGACGGAGCGAAGGAGATTTCCCTGAAACTCGGCATCAGCCCCCTTGTAGTGGGCCTGACGGTAGTGGCTTTCGGGACGAGCGCCCCGGAGCTCCTCGTCAGCCTGCAGGCCAATCTTCAGGACCCTCCGAAGGGCGACATGGCCCTCGGTAATGTCGTGGGCTCCAACATCTGCAATATAGCGCTTATCCTAGGGGCCGGGGCATTGATCAGCCCCATCGTCGTTCACCTCCAGATCATCAGGAAAGAAGTCCCCATTCTTCTCGTGATCTCGCTCGTCTTCGTATGGTTCCTGCACGATGGCGCAATCGCAAACTGGGAAGGGGGGCTCCTCTTCGCCGGTGTGATCCTCTATACCGTGGTGAGCCTGCGACAGGCACGGGGAGAGCCATCCGGCTCGACCATCGAAGGACTGGAGAAGGACGTCGTGGAAACGGCCCGGGAAGCGAACCACAAGCGACTGCTCTTTGACCTCCTTCTCATTGCGCTCGGAATGGCAGCGCTCGTTTACGGAGCCGATCGTCTGGTATTCGGCGGAAGCAACATCGCTCGCCAACTCGGAATTTCAGAGGCAACGATCGCACTGACCATCGTCGCCTTCGGGACATCACTCCCGGAACTGGCAACTTCGGTAGTGGCCTCCCTCAAGAAGCAGGGTGACCTCATCATCGGAAACGCGATCGGATCCTGCATCTTCAATATTCTTTGCGTGGTGGGATTGACTGCTTCCATCGCCCCGCTAACACGCAGCCCCGAACTGCAGGATGCGGATCTCCTTGTCATGGTTTCCCTGACCTTGATCATTCTTCCATTCCTGTGGTCCCGGCGCCGGCTTTCACGGGCTGAGGGGGCGATCCTCCTCATGATCTATGCAGGATATGTAACCTGGCTCGGCCTTCGATAACTCAGGTCCCGGACACGGGCTCGCAACGCGGAGCGCACCGAGCGGATCAAGCGCTTCGTAGAACCAGGAAACCAGAAAGCGTCCTCTGCGCCATACAGGTGCCGGTTGTGCGCCAACTGGTTCCGGACAATCTGCACCTTGTGCGAAGGCTCACGAGACTTTCGGGGACAGGATCAACCCGGGAGGCCCGCAACCTCAGAGCATCAAGCGTTCGAGCTCCTGCGCCTCAGGATAAAGGAATTCCTTCCCTTCGTAGTTTCGCAGCAGCGTTTGCCGCTCGTCACTGGACACGACATAATTGGGATTAATCGGAATTTTGCCCCCTCCACCCGGAGCATCGATGACTAACTGGGGAATCGCATATCCGGTCGTATGCCCACGCAACCCTTCAATAATCTCCAGGCCGGTCCGGATCGGCGTCCGCAGATGGGCCGACCCCTTGATGAGGTCGCATTGGTAGAGGTAGTAGGGTTTCACCCGGCACAGGAGAAGCTTGTGCAGCAGGGCCCGTTGAACGTCTACGCTGTCGTTGACTCCCTTGAGAAGGACGGATTGGTTGCCCAACGGGATGCCGGCATCGGCAAGTCGCCCGAGCGCATCCCGCACCTCTGTGGTCAACTCCCTTGGGTGGTTGGCATGAATCGAAATGAAGAGAGGGTGGTACTTCCGCAGGATTGCGCACAATTCTGGTGTAATCCTTTGCGGAAGAAAGATCGGAATCCGGCTGCCAATCCTCACGAACTGGATGTGCTTGATGCTGCGCAGGCGAGAGAGGATACGGTCGAGCCTGCCATCGGAGAGAAGGAGGGGATCTCCCCCGGACAGGAGAACGTCACGCACCTGCGGGGTGTTCTCAAGGTAAGCAAAGGCGGCTTCCCACTGGGTTTCAAGATGCTGCTCGCCTACTCCCGAAACCACCCGTGAGCGGGTACAGTAGCGACAATAGGAGGCACACCGGTCGGTAACCAGAAACAGGACGCGATCCGGGTAGCGATGAACCAGGCCCGGGACCGGCATGTGTTCATCCTCGCCGCAGGGATCAGACATCTCCCGGGGATCCTCGAAAGTCTCCTCGAGCCGGGGAATGATCTGCCGCCGGATGGGACAGGCGGGGTTATCGGCCTCTACGAGGTTGAAGTAATGAGGCGTGACCGCGGATGCCAGCTTGGTACCGGTAAGAAGGATTCCGGAACGCTCCTCCTCGCTGAGGGTGAGATCTTCCTCGATGCGCGCCAGGCTTTGGACACGGTTCTTGAGCTGCCAGCGGTAATCCTTCCAGTCCTTCGGAGAGACATCTCGCGTGGCCCAGTATCCCGGTGCGGCAGCGCTGAACGCCACTTCCGCGTCGTAGTCAAAGGAGGCCATGAGCGACCGCGAATCTAGGGGAGAAGCGGGCCTTGTCAAAAGCCGGTTGACATAAAAGCGGAAAACTTTACAGTTAAGAGGACTTAACTAACGGAGGATAGACTCTTAACACATGTTTTCACAAGCACTGCGTGATATTGCGCGCCCCACATACGCCGAAATCCTTGAAACCCTGAAACGCTCGGACGGAATGGCGGTCTCCGAATTGGCGAAGGAGCTCAAAATGAGCTACATGGGGGTCAAGCAACATTGCGTCAACCTCGAGAAAAAAGGGTATCTCAAGACGTGGCGGGTTCCACGGACTCAGGTGGGGCGCCCGGAAAAACTCTACCGTCTCACCGAGGCCTGCGAAGCCCTCTTTCCCCATGCAGGACCCAGCCTGACGCTTGCACTGCTGCAGGGGGTCAAGCAGCTCTATGGGGAGTCTGCACCCGAGAAAATGCTTTTCCATTACTTCGAGGACCTTCGTCAGCGATGGAGTGAGCAGATGAAGGGAATCACTGCGCCCGCGGAAAAAGCCACCAAACTGGCGGCCCTGCGGGATGCAGAGGGATGCTTCAGCAAGTGCACCTATGACGCGCAGGACGGCCTGCGCATCGAGGAGTATCATCATCCCATGACTGCCATTTATGATCACTATCCAAGCGCCCAGCGGATGGAGGTGCAGGTCATGGAGCAATTGCTGGGCACCCGGATCGCCCGGAAGACCATCGATGCAGGCAAGGGCAGGGAGCTGGTAGTCTATGAGATTTCCTCCCTGGGATCACCAGCCGAACGCGGAGTCTTCAACGGGGTGCAGGCGGATGCCCACTCCCGGACGGGCTCCAACGCCAGCGCCACTCCAAGCTTCCTGAGCATGTAGTACACGGCTGGAGACCCGCGCTACGTCTTCAAACCCCGGGCCCGATGCCCGGGGTTTTTCATGGGTTGGTCCGAGGACGCTGGGTCAGGAAAGGGGGGTAGGATAAGCCCCCGCCGCGACGAGAGACGTCACCTTCTGCATGACTGCAGGCTTGTCCTCGGGATAGGTGACTCCGAACCAGGAACCCTCTGAGGCAATGACCTTGCATTCGGCCAGCTTCGCCTTGAGCAGGGCGTCAATCACACTTGGGATGTAACATTCCCGGTTAGCAAGATCGCCGCCCTCCTCGAGGAATCCATGAAAGATGGCCTCGAGCTTCCTGAAAAAGTCCGGTGTGAATCCCCAGAAATTCATGGAAACGAGGGTGCTTCCTCCAAGAACCCGGGACGCTCCGTCGGGAGCCGTGCCGGTGATTTGACCTCCCTCCCGGGGCCTGATGTCAACGACTTCCTCGACGTGCTCGAGGTATCCATCGCGATGGGTCGCCACACCCCGATTCACTCCACCATGATCCGACAAGGTGTTTTCCAGATAATAGCCGACCAGACAGTAGCTGCCGGAGCCCTCTCCTGCGCCGCTTAGGAAGGAGGCCGCTTTCTGGTAGGCATCACGACCATAAAAGTCATCCGCGTTGATGACAGCGCAAGGCTCACTCACGACGTGCCGGGCGGCATAGACCGCATGGGCCGTCCCCCAGGGCTTGGTCCGCTTCTCGGGGACCCGAAACCCCGGCGGCAGATCGTCAAGGCGCTGGAAGGCGTAGGCCACCTCGACCCGATCCTCGATCTGTGCGCCGATCCGCTCCCTGAAAGCCTCCGCGAACTCTTCCCGGATGACGAAGACCACTTTGCCGAATCCGCTCCGAATCGCATCATGCAAGGAATAATCGAGGATTGTTTCGCCATTTGGACCCATCGGATCGAGCTGCTTGAGTCCGCCATAGCGGCTCCCCATACCAGCGGCGAGAACGAGCAGAGTGGGTTTTTGCATGCGGAATTCTCCTGCGGTTTTAGGGGCCTCTCAAGGCCCTATGCAACGCGAATCTGCCAGCCCGCCTCCTTGCCGGGAAAACACATTGCGAACCAGAGCTCCCCGCCCTTAGAGTGCCGGCGTGCCGCAGGTCGAAAGGGAACCCATGGTCGCTGCCGCTCCGGAGACCTGGGAGGATCACGTTCGTCGAACTTTCCGCGCCATGGTGACAGCCCGGACCCTTGAGTCCAAGCTGGCCAGTCTCTACAAGGCGGGGAAAATCGTGGGCGGCGTTTACATCGGCCCGGGGCAGGAGGCTGTCAGTGCTTCCCTGGGGTCGTGCCTCACCTGGGATCATGATGTGTTCGCCGC
>CAWWCX010000074.1:0-13055 GCA_963935445.1 uncultured Roseibacillus sp. | reverse complement strand
TTGCCTCAGCCCCGGCCATCGGGGCTCCGATCTCCACGATGCGGCGAAACCAGACGACGCCGTCGTAGTCGGGGAGTCCGGCGTTCTCCCAGTGAGCAGGGAGAGTCATGCTCTTCCATTGTCCGTGGTCGAAGTCGACCCGGGCCCATGCCTCCCCACGTGAACCCGGGTCCTGCCGGGCGATCAGCTCAGGCCAGTCGGGGTTGGAGGGAGCGGTTACCCCGTAGTCGGTGGGGCGGGGCACGATCCGGGGAGGTTCAGCTCTGAGAAGGGCCGGGCCGAGACCGAGCGTGCTCATCAGAATGAGGGAGACGGCTCTCATGAAAACAGATCTACTTCTTCCACCTTTGGGAGAGGGGGACCATAATATTCGGACGGAAGGCTTTTCCGGGCTGCGCCGGGGGAGGCTGAAACCTCTGACGTGGCCGGGCCCACCTGAATAAAACAGGTGAGCCCGGCAGATTCTTGCGAACGGAGCAGTCACTCCGCTGTTGGTCAGAGATGCGTCAGATCTTCCAGTCGCCCCGGTAAGGCAGGGAGTAGAGGATCTTCTGGGCCTTCTCGTCGCCGATCACGGCTTCCTTCTTGGGGTCCCACTTGATGGCCCGTCCCAGCTCGTGGGAGACGTAGGCGATGTGACCCGGGGTGATCGACCGGTGAGCGTTCTCCGCCGGTGCGACGGTTTCTTTCCGCGACTTCACACAGTCGATGAAGTTGCGCTGGTGGCCAGGTGACCGGTAACCCTTCCAGTCGCCGGCAACGAAGCCCTTTTTGATCCACTCCTTGTTGGAGGCATCGAGGCGGCCACGATTGACCCACACCCAGCCATCCTTGCCGATCCACTTGCAGCCGCCGCCGACGCGGGAGGACATCTTGACCTCGATGTCACCCGGATATTTGGAGATGACGTCATACTGCCAGGCCGTATCGTAGATGTCCGGGGTCTTGCTGAAGTCCCAGTTCTTTGCCTCCACGCTGATTGGACCGCCTCCGCCGCCGGTGGCCTCAAGTCCGAGGCCCCAGTGGGCAATGTCGTTGTGGTGACCGATCCAGTCCATGAGCTGCCCGCGACCGTAGTTGGTGTGCCAGCGCCAGGACCAGTGATGGCGCGCCTCCATGAAGGGAAGGACAGGGCTGGGACCGCACCACATGTCGTAGCCTTCAGGAGCATCCTTGAGGGTCGGGTCACGGTCGGGACCGGTCCGTCCTCCGGGCAGTCCAACTTCAACGTGCGTCACTTTTCCAATCAGGCCGTTACGAACAATCTCGACAGCCTGTCGGAAATTCCAGTCGGAGCGTTGCTGGGATCCGACCTGAAAGATACGCTTGTGCTTGGCAACAGTCTCGTGGACGGCCTTGCCCTCGGCATGGAAGTGAGTGACCGGCTTCTCGCAGTAGACGTCCTTTCCATTGCGGAGCGCCTCCATGCAGATGATTCCATGCCAGTGGTCCGGAGTAGCGACCATGACAGCGTCGATGTCGTCGCGTGCGCACAGGTCGCGGAAGTCAAAGTAGGCCTTGCAGTCCTTGTTGCCGTATTTCTTGTCGACGGCCTCCTTGCCGCCCACCGATCCGCACCTGCGGTTACGGTCCGTGTGATTCTTGTGGCAGTCGGCCACGGCAACGCCCTGGACGTCCTTGTGGTTGATGTGGGCCTGCATGACGCCAAGACCGCGGTTTCCAATTCCAATGAAGCCCATTACCACGCGTTCGCTGGGAGCGGTCTTGCCGTCCTTGCCGAGGGCGCTGGATGGGATGACGGTCGGGAAGCCGATGGCAGCACCGGCGGCGGTCGTTTTCTGGAGAAAGTTCCTCCTGGTTTGATTATTACTCATGAGATGTTGTTGTAAGCTTGGCTTCGTGAAGAGGGTTTAAACGTCAGGGGCGGGTGGATGCAAACCCCAACCTCGGGGCAACGTGTTTATGTGATCGAGGGAGGAATTATGTGAATGTGGCCGGTGCCGTAGGCCGGGTGTCGCGCCGGGCAAGCCTGTGGACCTTGGAGAACCGGAAGAGCGGATCGGGTCTTTTCCTCGCGGGCGAGGAGAACCTCCCTCGGGAACACTCCGGGGCCCTTGTTGAAAGGGTGAAAGGTTTGGAGATGTGAGGGACCTTCCCGGGGCTTGGCACGGATGCTGACAAGATTGCTGGAATCAAGGGGCAATTTGGCCCTGAGATGGGCCCGAGGCCGCGTCGTGGGAGGGTGCTGGGAGGGCTGTATTCCTTCTTTCCGGGAAGGCAATCAATCTTGACAGTTTGGATTGAGTAATCAACCTTCCGGACCGCTTTTCAAGCGAGTTCCTCGCGCCGGGGTGGGTAAGTCACCTCGGATCGGGACTTTTCAAGCCGGAGCCTTCCGGCAATGCTCTTCTGGGTGTTCGGGTGTGGAGACCTGTCTCGCAGACTACCCGGCGCTTTTCTCAGTAACCCACTTATTCAGAATTCCATGTCCTCGACGACCGATCCTTCTCACGGACATCCCGGCGAAGCTCCCGGGCGAAAGCCCAAGTATCCGGGCATCCCGTTGACCTGCAACGGCAATCAACTCGTGGCGGAGCATGTGGAGGTGCGTATCACGGAAGGGGGCGTGTTCTACCCCATCACCCCCTCGACGGAGGGGGGTGAGATCTATCAGGCGGCCTACGCCGACGGGAAGTTGGATGTCTGGGGAAACCAGAAGATCGCCATTGAGACCGAAGGTGAGCACGCCGCCCAGGGTGGGGCCACCGCGGTGGCTGTGACGGGGCGCCGCGTCGTCAACTTCACCTCGGGGCAGGGAATAGCCTACGCGATGGAGCAGTATTACCATGCTCCGGGAAAATGCTCCACCATGGTGCTGGAAGTGGGTGCCCGGGCCCTGACCAAGCACGCCCTCAACGTCCACTGCGGACATGATGACGTCTATTCTGCCCTCGATACGGGCTGGACGATCCTCTTTGCGAAGGATGCACAGCAGGCAGCCGACCAGGGGATCATCCTGCGGAAGGCGAATGAACTCGCCCTCAATCCCGGGATGAACGTGCAGGACGGCATGCTCACTACCCACTCGGAACGCATGTATCTCGTTCCCGAGGCGGAGTTGCTGCGGGAGTACCTGGGCTCCAAGGATGATGTCATTGAGTGTCCGACGGCGACCCAGAAGGAGCTTTTCGGAGAAACGCGTCGGCGGATTCCGGCCATGATGGATCTCAAGAATCCGATTCTGCTGGGGCCGGTCCAGAACCAGGAGCACCACATGAACGGGGTGGTGGCTCGCCGGGACAATTTCAATGAACACATCCTTGGCTTCCTCAAGCAGTGCTATGTTGAGTGGGGCGAATTGACCGGCCGTCACTATGACTTCGTCAGTGAATACAGGGCGGAGGATGCGGAGACGGTTTTCGTGTCCCTGGGCTGCGCAGCCGAGAATATTGAGGAGGCCTGTGACTACCTGCGCGAGCAGCGCAACGCGAAGGTGGGTTCCATCCACATCAACGTGGTGCGGCCCTTCCCCGAGGCTGCGGTGGTGGAGGCTCTGCGAGGCAAGAAGAATGTCATTGTCCTCGAGCGGACGGACGAGGGCATGGCTGGAGACAACCCCCTGGGCCGTGATATCCGCACCGCCCTGAGCAAGGCCAACGAAACGCACAGGCACGGGTCAGGAACAGTTCCCGCTCTCAGCCCGGAGGATACCCCGCGCCTCTTTAACGGATCCTACGGTATTGGATCCCGGGATTTCCGTCCCGAGCACACGCTGGGTGCCTACGAGTTTGCGATTGGTCAGACCGCCCGGAAGGACGGCCGGACGGCTGCGGACGGGGAGACGTATTTCACGGTGGGTATCGACCACCCCTACTCCGTCATTTCCAAGGACAGGCCCTCCTTGCTGCCCCCGGGAGCGATTGCGGTGCGCTTCCACTCCATTGGCGGCTGGGGAATGATCACCACCGGTAAGAACATGGGAGAGATCATTGGTTCCTTCGGGCACCATATCGCGCAGGCCAGCCCCGAATATGACGAGGATGGCCTGTTGAAGGACAAGCTCTTCATCATGGCCAACCCGAAGTATGGGTCGGAAAAGAAGGGCGCTCCGACCAACTACTATCTCACGGTGGCACCGGAGCGCATCCGGGTGAACTGCGAGCTCAACCATGTGGACGTAGTGCTTTGCTGCGATCCGAAGGCCTTCACGCATACCAATCCCCTGGCAGGGCTCAACAAGGGCGGTTGCCTGGTTTGGGAATCTTCCGACACCCCGGAGACGGCCTGGCAGCGAATCCCCCGAAAGTATCGTGAGTTCGTGAAGGAGAACAACATCCGGGTTTTCATTCTTCCCGGTTTCAAGATCGCGAAGGAGGCCACCCAGAGGCCCGATCTGCAGCTGCGGATGCAGGGCAATTCGTTCCTGGGCGCCTTTTTCGCGGTTTCCAGTTTCCTTGGCGATCACCAGATCGAGCACGGCGAATACGTCAAGGTCATCCGCAAGCAGTATGAAAAGAAATTCGGGCGCTTTGGCGATGCGGTGGTCGATTCGAACATGGAGGTGATGGCGCAGGGTTTCCAGCAGGTTACCGAGATCAAGTATGGTGAGATTGAAGATGCTGATCGCTCCAACATGCGCCTCGATCCCCTGGCGCCGAGTGGCGATAGCTACACCATCCTGCCCACGGCGGGATGTGGGCTCCCGAATCTCGCGACCCATGCGGCTCCGGTCGAACAGGAGGCGAAGGCCCCGGTGGTGACCATGGACAAGTTTGACGGGGAATACCGGTCAGGCCTCGGGTATCACCAGCCGGCGGGAGCACTTGCTTCGGTGGGAGTGATGGCCGCCGGCACAGGGGCAACCGCCTCCAAGTATGTGGCCCGCCGGGAAACTCCGCTCTACATTCCGGAGAACTGCACCCAGTGCATGGAGTGCATTACCGCCTGTCCGGACACGGCCCTGCCCAATACCGCTCAGGACATTGCCACCGTGCTGACCACTGCGATTAACAACTACGTCTCAGATGCCGGGGATCGAGGGGCTCTGCTCGAGGCTGTGCCGGCGATTGATGCTGCGGCACGCGAGAAAATGAGCGCAGTCGTTGATGCCAAGGAAAAGACCCCCTTCAGGGAGATCGTACAGGCGGAGGTAGCTGCTCTGAACGGAGCGGTTTCCGAGCGAGCCAAGGAAGAGTTGCGCGCCATTCTCGAGGTCGTCCCTGTTGCCTACAACAAGGTGCCCGCGATCTACAAGTCGATCGAGAAGAAGAAGCCGGGCGAGGGCGGAGTCTTTTCCATCTTTGTTTCCGACCTGTGCAAGGGGTGTGGAGAGTGCGTCGAGCAGTGTGGTGATCACGGAGCACTTGTCATGGTGCCCGATACGGAGGAGTTGAACCAGACCCTTACCGGGGCGCAGGTGTTCTCACGGCTCCTCCCCGAGACTCCGCAGAAGTATCTTGGTCTCTACGACAACGAGGCTCCCGAGGACTCTCGTCCTGCGGCCCTGCGCAATCACCTCATGGTCCGTCGTAATTACGAGGCTCTCGTTTCGGGAGACGGCGCTTGTGCGGGATGTGGAGAAAAGTCGATCCTGCGGGCGGTGGCCTCGGTGACGGAGGCCTACATGCGGCCGATCTATCACAGGAAGGCTGATCGCCTCTATGAGAAGGCCGGTCAGCTCAAGCTCCGGGGAGCCCAGGTGCTTGAGGACCTGAGGGGGCGCGACGAGGCGCAGTATAAGCTGCTCAAGAAGGCCTTTGCCCACGTGGTGATGGGATTGGGTGGAGAAAGCGAGACGGATACGGATGCCCGCCTCGAGGCTCACGGGGAAATCAGTGACGACGAAGTGGTCAACGGGCTCTGCGAGGTGATGAATCTCGATGCCTTCAACCACAAGTCGCTGCAGGCCACCGAAGGCCGGATGGCAAACGGTATGTCGACCATGTTCATGGGTGCTTCGACGGGATGCAACACGGTCTACGGATCGACTCCGCCGTCCAATCCGCATCCGTATCCGTGGATGAACTCGCTCTTCCAGGATGGGTCCACCATCTCCTGGCTGCTTGGGGAATCCCTGCAGTTGACTCACGCCAAGCGCTCGGTGGCTCCCGAACGGCTGGCCGACAAGATCCTGGAGCAGAACTTCGAATTCACCGAACAGGACTACTGGGACCTCACGCACCTCACGGACAACATCATGACGGAGGATGAGATCCGCGAACTGCCCAAGGTCTGGATCATCGGGGGTGACGGGGCGCTGGGGGACATCGGTTTCCAGAATCTCTCCAAGGTCATCCTGCAGAACCGTCCCAACGTGAAGGGCCTCATGCTGGACACCCAGGTCTATTCGAATACGGGTGGGCAGAATTCGGACAGCTCGAACATGCTGGGCGGCTACGACATGAACCAGTTCGGGCGGGCCTCGCAGGGGAAACTCACCGAGAAAAAATCGGTCTCCGAGATTCTTACCTCGGGACATGGGTCGCCCTACGTGGCGCAGGTCTCGATGGCTAACGCGGCCAAGATGTACAAGTGCATGCTGGACGGGCTGCAATACCGTGGAACGGCCTTCTTCCAGGCCTATACCACCTGTCAGCCGGAACACGGAGTTGCCGACGACAAATCCGCCCTGCAGGCCAAGCTGGCACGGGATTCTCGCGGGATGCCGGAGTTTGTTTACGACCCGCAGGTGTCTGAGTTGCACAATGAGTGTCTCGATCTCAAGGGGAACCCCTCACTCAAGAACGACTGGTGGGAAGCCTCCTACAGCGACAAGGAGAAGTATAACTACACCGTCGCGCACTGGGCGACTACCGAGGCCCGCTTCCGCAAGCACCTGAAGAAGATCCCGGAAGCAGAAGCGAGCGAGTTCATCTTTCTCGATGACATGCTGGCCTGCCTCACCCAGGATGATGTGGTCCAGAGGAACGTCTTTGATCCCGGTCACCGGGCTTACGTGCCGGATTTCGGGGTCTACATCGTAGCCGAGATCAACGGGAAAAAGCAGCACATCGCGGTTAGTCGCCAGGTTGTGCTTTTCTGCGTGGAACGGCGCAAGGCGTGGCGCCTCCTCCAGTCCAAGGCCGGGATCGTGAACCCTGATTACCAGTCCCAGCGTGCGCTGCTCGCCAAGGTGGACAAAGGGGAGATCGCTCTCGATGACCTGAGGGCGAGAGCTGGTGAGTTGCTTGCGGAGGAGAGCGCGGAGGGGTGACCCCAACCGCCCCGCGATCGCGGAGCCTCAAATGGGTAGTTTTCGGCATGACGCTTGAAAAGCGTCGCCACCCTCCTATGGTTCGCACGTCCCGCTTCTTGACTGCGGGTAGCTGAGAACCATGCAAATCGGGATCCCAAATGAGATTTATGAGGGTGAATGCCGGGTTGCCACTACCCCGGAGGTGGCTCAACACCTCCAGAAGCTTGGGTTCACGGTGGCGGTAGAAAGCGGCGCGGGCGAGTCGGCCAGTTTTCCCGATCATTCCTACAGGGAGGCTGGAGTGGAGGTAATTGATGACCGGAATGCCTTGTGGGCGTCCTCGGACATCATTTTCAAGGTCCGGGCTCCGGAGGAGGAGGAAATCGGCCTTCTGACGCCCGGTAAGATCCTCGCCAGTTTCATCTGGCCTGCCCAGAACGAGGACCTGATGAAGAAACTGGCTGCGACGGGGGGAACGGTTCTCGCAATGGACAGCGTCCCACGGATCTCCCGCGCCCAGAAACTGGATGCGCTCAGTTCGATGGCCAACATTGCCGGTTACCGCGCGGTGGTAGAGGCAGCGCAGCATTTCGGTCGATTCTTCACCGGTCAGATCACGGCTGCAGGGAAGGTTCCCCCGGCGAAGGTCCTGGTCATCGGGGCGGGTGTGGCCGGTCTGGCGGCGATCGGAGCGGCGCGGAGCATGGGAGCGATTGTGCGGGCCTTCGATACCCGGCCCGAGGTCAAGGAGCAGGTGGAGAGCATGGATGCAGATTTCCTCATGCTCGATTTTGAGGACGATGAGGACGGAGCCGGAGAAGGCGGCTACGCGAAGGTCATGAGTGAGGCCTTCATCGAGGCCGAAATGGCCCTGTTCCGAGAGCAGGCCAGGGAGGTGGATATCATCATCACGACCGCGCTCATTCCCGGGAGGCCGGCGCCCAAGCTGATTCTGGCCGACATGGTGGAGCTGATGAAGGAGGGTAGTGTGATTGTCGACCTTGCCACCGAGCAGGGAGGCAACTGTGAATTGTCGGAGGCTGGCAGGGTGGTGGTCAAACACGGGGTGAGCCTTATCGGATACACCGACCTTCCCAGCCGACTGGCAGCCCAGTCTAGCCAGCTCTACGGGACGAACCTGCGACATCTCCTTACCGACCTGAGTCCGGGGAAAGACGGGTCGGTGGATGTGAACATGGAGGATGAAGTGATCCGTGGGGCGACCGTGATCAAGGACGGGGAGATCACCTGGCCGCCTCCTGCGCCCAAGCTCTCCGCGGCACCCGCAAAGGAGAGTCCGAAGGAAGAGGTGGTCCCGGTGGCTGGACCCGGGTCGGAGAAGAAGAAGTCACTCGCGAGCATATTTGTACCGCTAGCGATAGGAGGCCTGGCCCTGCTTGGCCTGGGAGCGGTTGCCCCGGATACCTTCATGAAGCAGTTCACGGTCTTTGTGTTGGCATGTTTTGTGGGCTACATGGTGATCTGGAATGTGACGCCGGCCCTGCACACTCCGCTCATGAGCGTCACAAATGCGATCAGCAGCATCATCATCATCGGGGCACTGCTCCAGATTTCCTCGGAAATCAACTGGATCATGTGGCTTGCGGCGGTGGCGATATTGATAACGAGCATCAATATCGTGGGCGGATTTGCCGTGACTCAACGAATGCTCGACATGTTTCGCAAGGATTAGGGAGTTCACATCATGGACTGGGAGCAGATTTCCAAGGCGGCCTACCTCGGCTCAATCGTTCTTTTTGTGCTCGCGCTCGGGGGCTTGAGCCACCCGGAGACCGCGCGGCGCGGAAACCTTTACGGCATCCTCGGGATGGTGGTCGCGTTGCTCGCGACGCTGGTGTTTATCTCGGGGAACTACGCGCTGCTGGTGGGCGGACTGGTGACTGGAGGGGCGCTGGGGTTTGTCCTCGCGAAGCGGGTCCAGATGACGCAGATGCCGGAGCTGGTGGCGATCCTGCACAGCCTTGTGGGCCTCGCCGCGGCGCTGGTGGGGTTTGCGACCTTTCTCGACGTGGAGGGGCACAATTACCAAGGTGCGGAAAAGACGATTCACGATGTGGAGGTCTACCTCGGCATTCTCATCGGAGCGGTAACCTTCTCCGGATCGGTCATCGCCTTCGGGAAACTGAGTGGAAAAATCGGCGGAAAGCCGCTCCTCCTCCCGGCCCGGCACTTTCTCAATCTTGTTCTCCTGGTGGTTTCGGTCGTCCTCGGGGTGATGTTCATCCAGCAGTCGGCGACAGGTGACGGCGGTGGTTTGACGCCTCTCATCATCATGACAGCGATTGCCCTGATCTTCGGCATCCACATGGTCATGGCGATTGGCGGGGCGGACATGCCGGTGGTCGTCTCGATGCTCAACAGTTACTCGGGCTGGGCCGCCGCCGCCACCGGGTTCATGCTGAAGAATGACCTGCTCATCGTGGTGGGCGCGCTGGTGGGTTCGAGCGGGGCGATCCTGAGTTACATCATGTGTCAGGCCATGAACCGAAAGTTCCTTGCGGTCATTGCGGGAGGTTTTGGCAGCAGCGGAGGGGCAACGGGCAAGAGTGGTGATGGGGAGCAGGGCGAAGTTGTTTCCGTGAATGCGGAGGAGACCGCGAATCTTCTTGAGACAGCCAAGGAGGTCATGATCATCCCCGGCTACGGCATGGCGGTGGCCCAGGCTCAGCATACCGTCAACGAGATCGTCAAGGCGTTGAAGGGAAAGGGAGTCAAGGTGCGCTTTGGAATTCACCCGGTGGCGGGCCGCATGCCCGGTCACATGAACGTCCTCCTCGCGGAAGCGAAGGTTCCTTATGATATTGTGTTTGAGATGGAGGAGATCAACGAGGACTTTCCGGACGTTGATGTCTCGGTGGTGATTGGGGCCAATGACATTGTGAATCCCTCTGCACTGGAAGAGCCCGACAGTCCTATCGCAGGGATGCCGGTCCTCGAGTGCTGGAAGGGATCGACCACCATTGTCCTCAAGCGCTCCATGGCAACCGGCTACGCCGGCGTGGAGAACCCGCTCTTCTTCAAGGAGAACACCCGCATGCTTTTTGGCGATGCGCGGGAAAGTCTCGAAGGGGTTTTGAAAGCCCTCGATTCCTGAGGTTTCTCAGGGGCCCCGGACGAGTGGGCACTCACCCTCGCTGGCGACATTGACCCCGGCTCTGGCCGCCAAGCATCTATTGCCGTAGGTCCTGCCATCGCATCCGCAAACGGGTTGAAATTCGCGGGTGCAGATTTCAGGCCTGGGCTGGCAGGTTCCCAGCGCATCGCAGCCTTCCTCGGAAAAGCAGTAGTCCGCGCGATCACAGTCTGCATTGGTTTTGCACCTGCCCGCAGGCGGGCATCGACCGTCGTGAACGATGTTCACCCCTGCGGCAGCCGCCAAGCATCTATTGCCGTAGGTCCGCCCATCGCACCCGCACACCGGGCGTAACTCGCGGGTGCAGAATTCAGGTTTGGGCTGGCAGGTTCCCGGTGCATCGCAGCCCTCTTCCGAAAAACAGTAGTCCGCCTCATTACAGTCGATATTCGACCGGCATTCGTTTTCGTCTTCACACGCTCCGCTCCTTGAAACGTTAACCCCGGCGCTCGCCGCAAAGCAGGCGTTGCTGTAGGTCTGGCCGTCACAGCCGCAGACCGGATCGATATTGAGGGGGCAGATTTCCGATCTCATCCGGCAGATCCCGGGCGTGCCGCAGCCCGCTTCTGAGAAGCAGTAGTCGGAATCATCACAGTCGGCATTGCTGTTGCAGCTCGTCTCAACCACGCAGACCCCCTCGTTTGCTACGTTCACGCCTGCGGCGGCCGCGGCACAGGCATTTCCATAGGTCTGCCCGTTACAGCCGCAGACGGGATTAAAATCGAGCGTGCAGGCAAAAGGGCGGGGTTGGCAGGTTCCCGGGCTGTCACAGCCTTCCTCCGAGAAACAGTAATCGTTCTCCCCGCATTCGGCGTTGCTTGCACAGCGGGTTTGTTCGCAGGCCCCGAGGTGTGCCACACTGGCGTTTGCCGCTGCGGCGGCGCAGGCGTTCCCGTAGGTCTGGCCATCGCAGCCACAGACGGGTTCATAGATCTCGTTGCAGGCTCCCCTTGAGCAGTTGTCCAGGCAGGCCTCGAAGATGGCGTGGAGCCGATCCGGTTCCTGCTGGCAGGTTGTGACGGCAACCGCAGCACAACGCCGGACGCAGTCCTTGTCCCCGGGCCACGGGACGCGAAGGTCGGCGCGGGCGAAACGGGCGGGACCCGGCCGGGCGGAAGGGTCGGTTGCCTCGAGGGTAAGAATTCCGTCGGAGAGGTTGTGATCGTTTGTCCGGGCCTCGGCGAAGGAGACAAGGGAAGGGCGACCGAAGCGGAGATCGCTGGAGAACTGGAATACCCCGTTCGCTCCGACGTCGTCATCCCGCAGGTTCAGGGCATAGATCATATTCCCATTCCGTTCCCGCTGGATGAATCCCGGGGAGGGACTGTGGCGCCTTGGATCGATCCTGCACCAGTATTCCAGACCGTTGGCGCTGGAGTCCCCATCCGGGTTGGAGGACGGGTTCGCGAGCAGGATTTCCCCGGGCATCTCGAAATGACGGAGCATCCAGGAGAAGTAGCCAGCGGTGACCTCCGGCCCGTTCTTATCCTTGCGGGTGGAGGGTGGCAGGAGGCTCGCGACCGGCCACAGGATGGATCGGTCCCGGAAAGTGGGGGCGGGGACGTTCTCGCCGGTTGCCGGGAGGACACCCTCGAGGCCGGCGGACGCTTCCCGGGCAGCAGGGGAGCCTTGCGAAGGAGAGTGGCTGGCGGCCCGGGCGAGGGCTTCCTCGCCGGGGGCCTCAAGACCGAGGTTGCTGGCAAAGAGGTCGACGTAGGTAGACAGCTCACGAGACGCTCCGATGTTGACCTCATCGCCTACGATCAACTGGGGAAGATGAGATTTGCCAGTGATTCGTGTGTTGGCGTCCAGAACGCGGGAGGCGAGGGCGATCTGCTCCTCCGCCCAGGATCCGTGTTCAATTAAGGAGTTGGTCACGGCCTCCTCCCCGAGCAGGGCGTGGGCGGCCTCCCGGATGGCCCCGGGTTCAATGGAAATGCGGCGTGCGTAGATTTCCTGGTCAAGCGTGGCCCTGGCCGTGGGATGGCTTTTCCAGAGCGAGAGCATGAGTTTCTGGATCTCGGCCGCCTTGGCGTCCCGGGCCACCGGCAATTCGATCACACAGAGCTCCCCCTCGGGATAGGCTCCTACCGTCTGCTGCAGCTGACCATGCAACTTCCGGCAGAAACCGCAGGTGTAGTCGCCGAGAGCGACGACCGCGTGGCGGCCCCGGGGTGATCCGAGAACGGGTAATTCTGCGGGGTCGAGAATGAACTCGCCGCCATGGAGAGAGAGAAGGTAGTCGTCTCCCTGCTGCGCCCCGGAGCTTCCGAGGGCGAGCCGCTGGGACTGGTCCGGCCCTGTTCCCAGGGACTGGAAGACGATCATTGCACCGAGAGCGGCAAATGCGAGAGAGCCGGCTACGAGGGGACGAGATGGGGAGGGCGCGGAGCGACGGGAGAAGGCAAGTAGCAGGGTGCCACTGACCGCAAAAGCGTGCGTCGTGCAGCACCATGGGCAGAAAGCTTGCAAGATAACGATCTGAACGGTGGCAAACCAGAAAGCCGCGCCCACGATGAGCAGAGAGAGTGTATTGATGAGGAGGCGGAAGCGTGGGCAGGACCTGAGTGACAGAAGGAGGAGCGCGCCGTAAATGGGAAGGCCGGTGAGGCTCACGGGGAGGCCGAGAACGTAACCCCACTTGCTGGAAAGAACGCTCTGGCACCCGGTACCCGTGCCAGCGCAACCGGCGACATTGGCGCCTGTCACGGAGTTCCACGCGAGGTAGAGTGAGATGCTGAGGGC
>CAWWCX010000073.1:0-13097 GCA_963935445.1 uncultured Roseibacillus sp. | reverse complement strand
ACACTGCATATCGTCGGCAGCGTCAGATGTGTATAAGAGACAGGCTCAATGCCTTTCTGGAGAAGGTCGGGATGATGGATCCGGCCGCTCCCATTGACTGGCTGGGGGAGGGCAGGTTCTGGGGCATCGTGATCATGAACGCCCTGCATCTGTATCCGATACTCTACATGAATATCGCCGCTTCGCTCTCCCATCTCGATCCTGCGATGGAAGAGGCGGCACAGAATCTCGGGTGTCCTCCCTGGCGCAGGCTCTGGCGGATTACGATGCCGCTCACCATGCCGGGAATTTTTGCAGGGGGTGCGATCGTGTTCATCTGGTCCTTCACGGAACTGGGGGTGCCTCTTGTATTTGATTATTCGAGGGTGGCCCCGGTTCAGATTTTCGATGGTCTCAAGGACCTGGAGAGTAATCCGTTTCCCTATGCGCTGGTGGCGGTGCTGCTGGTCATATCCTCGGCAGTCTTCCTGCTGTCCAAGGCGCTGCTTGGTCGTTCCCGGCTCGGCACGGCCCCTCGACCCAAGGGGAAACAGGCGGAGAAGGTGCTGCGCGGGTGCAAGGGTTGGCTTGTGACGGGGCTCTTCCTCGGGGTCTTCCTGTTAGCCTCCCTTCCGCACCTGGGCGTGATCTTCCTCTCGGTAGCGACCGACTGGTATGGTTCGATCCTGCCTGAGCAATTGACCGGCGCACATTTCGACGAGGCGCTGGGGCACCCGCTGGTGGTTCCCTCCATCCAGAACAGCCTCCTGTATGCATCGGGGGCGATGATTGTCGATCTCGTCCTTGGGCTGGCAATTGCGTGGGTGATTGTGCGGAGCACGATCCGGGGCCGGGCCCTTCTCGATGCGCTGGTGATGCTTCCCCTGGCCGTGCCGGGGCTGGTGCTGGCCTTCGGCTATCTTGCCCTCGCGCAGGAGGGACGGGCGTTTCATTTCCTGGTAGGAGAAGGAGCCAACCCAGCCCTGCTACTTGTGATTGCCTATGCGGTGCGGCGTCTGCCCTACGTGGTCCGGGCCGCGGTAGCAGGCCTGCAGCAGAGCAATGTTGCCCTCGAGGAGGCAGCTCTCAGCCTCGGTGCTACGCCCCTGCGCATGATGCGGAGGATCGCCCTGCCTCTTCTCTCGGCCAACCTGATCGCAGGGGGAATCCTGGCCTTTGCCTTTGCCATGCTGGAGGTGAGTGACAGCCTGATCCTCGCGCAACAGGCGGAGCACTTCCCCATAACGAAGGCGATTTATGCGCTGCTGAACACCCTCGGGAACGGCTATGAGCTGGCCTCTGCGCTTGGGGTGTGGGCAATGGTGTTCCTGGGGATTTCGATCGTGGGGGCCGTTTCCCTGGCGGGGAAACGCGGGGGTTTGTTCCGGATGTAGGCAGTTCCGGGGCCGCATCCTGAAAGCGTTCCGGTCGCCGGTCAGGCTCTTCGCTTCAACAGTGGGTCGAGGAAGTTGGCGAGGATGATGAGAGCGGTGCCGAGGTAGAAGGCGAGGTGGAGTTGCTCGTGCTCGAGAAAAAGAATCGCGCCGAGGAGAATGCCCCAGATGGGCTCGAAGTTCATGGTGAGATTTGCGGTGTAGGCGGTCAGGCGGCGCAGGAGATGAATGTTCCAGGTGTGTGCGACAGTAGTGCAGAGGAGGGCAAGGGTGAGCAGAGGAATCCAGTCGTCGCTGGAGGGAAACTCGAAGCGGTTGGGCGGAATGAATGGCAGGGCGATCGCGGCGATGAGGCATGCCCCGGCCATTTCATAGAGAAGCAGGCTGCGGGAGGATGTGCCCTTTGCGACCAGTTGTCGGTTGAGAACGGGAAAGATGGAGTGAAGGAACGCCCCCACCAGCCCAACGGCGAGTCCAAGGCTGTGCTCTCTCTCGAGATTCCCGGTGATAAGGAGGATGCCGGAAATGACAATGCCTCCGCACAGTAGTTCCCCGGCTCGGATGCTCCGACGTTCGATGAGCGGTTCGGTGATGGCAGTGAACAGGGAGATGGTCGCAAAAGCAGCGAGAGCGACAGACACATTGGCGAGGGAGACGGACCAGAAGAAGCAGACCCAGTGCGCCCCCTGCAGCAGGCCGAGGCCCAGAACCGTCGGCATCCGGCCCCGTGGAAGTCGGAGGAGGCTGCGGTTGGTTGTCGCCAGCCAGAGGGCCATGGCCCCACCGGCGAGGGAGACCCTCCAGAAAACGAGGGAAGGGGCCTCGATGGAAATGATTTGTCCCAGCACCGCCGTGAGCGCGAGGATGAAGACGAGGAGGTGATATTGGACGAGAGGCTTGATGGCGACTCAGGGAAGGGAAGACGGCCGGCGCCGGATTGGCAAGCGGTGACCCCGGAGAACGGGGTGCCGGCAGGTTGTAAGTCCTTTTTCCGGGGCGTTCTGGGGCGGGCCGTCCGGTCCCCTTGCTTCCGGGAGCGGACCGGAATAGACTCCCGCGATGACTCCTCCCAGCATCTTCAACGACGTGCTTGGTCCCGTGATGCGTGGGCCTTCGAGCTCGCACAGTGCGGCGTCGCTGCGGATCGGGCGGTTGGCGCGTGACCTGATGGGAGGAACGTTGACCGAGGTGCTGGTGGAATATGATCCGGATGGTTCCCTCGTGACGACGCATGAGTCGCAGGGTTCCGATCTAGGGCTTTTTGGGGGGTTGTTGGGCTGGGATACGGATGACGAGCGTCTTCCCGAATACCGGGAGGAGATCACCAAGGCGGGTATCGAGGTTGATATTCGCTACATACGCTTCGGGGCGGAACATCCCAATACCTACAAGCTTACCCTGCGCAACCGGGAAGAGGAGCGAACCATGCGCGCCATTTCCACAGGGGGCGGAATGATCGTTGTCGAGGAGATCGAAGGAGCGGAGATCACCATGGAGGGAGACTATTGGGAAACGCTGGTCTTTCTTTCGGACAGGGCCGCATGCGATAGGATACTGGACCAGTTGAGGACCGGGTTTTCCTTCGAGGACGTGCGTGCCATTCCCGGACGTCAGGAGGTGATTCTTGAGATTAAGAGTCGCAGCCCTGTCGGGGAGGGTCTGCTGAAGGAGCTGGGAAGTAATCCGGCAGTTTCGGCAGTACGGGTTCTTCATCCCGTGCTTCCTGTCCTCGCCCGGCGGAATCTCTCGGTTCCATGGCTGCGGGCCTCGGACATGGAGCACTACTGGAGGGAGCAGGGCGGAACTCTCACGCTTGGAGACCTTGGGGCAATCTATGAAAGTGAGCGTGGAGGAATCCCAATCGAGGAAGTGCGGGCCCGGATGGCAGACCTGGTCGCAACGATGGAGCGCTCGGTGGCAGCCGGTCTGGACGGGACCAGTTATCATGACCGGATTCTGCCGTCGCAGTCGCCGCGCTTCGCAGAGAAGATGGAGGCTGGGGCGCTTGTGCCGGGCGACGTGCTCAACAGGATCATCATGTATGTGTCGTCCATGATGGAAATGAAGAGCTCAATGGGAGTGATTGTGGCGGCACCGACGGCGGGTAGCTGTGGTGCGCTTCCGGGCGCGGTGCTCGGAGTGGCGGATGTCCTGGGCAAGAGCCCGGAGGAACGGGTCGAGGCGATGCTGGCTGCAGGAATGATCGGCGTCTTCATTGCAGCTCACTCCACCTTTGCTGCCGAGGTGGCCGGATGCATGGCGGAATGCGGGTCAGGGGCCGCCATGGCAGCAGCTGGGATCGTTCTCCTGATGGGCGGTGATTTCGAACAGCAGATGGGTGCGGCCTCGATGGCCTTGCAGAGTTCGCTGGGGATGACCTGTGATACCCTGGCCAACCGGGTAGAAGCTCCCTGCCTGGGGCGGAACGTGACAGCAGCTTCCAACGCGCTGTCGTCGGCCAACATGGCGCTGGCCGCCTATGAGCATCTCGTGCCGTTCGATGAAGTGGTGGATGCCATGAAACAGGTTGGAGATCTCATGCCGCGGGAAATCTGCTGTACCGGGCTCGGCGGACTGGCGGTTACCCCAACCTCCCGCGCGTGGGAGGAGAAACTGGCAGGTAAGGCGGGAGGCTGCGGCAAAGCCGGAGGCTGCAGCGGATTTGCAGCTGACTAGAGCTCCGGCGCTATGAGGTCATCCCAGCTCTGCCGGCTGCGCACGACTCTGGCCTCGCTTCCATCGACCAGGATTTCAGCCGGCATGGGGCGGGAGTTGTAATTGGATGCCATCGTAAAGCTGTAGGCGCCTGCACTCATGAGGGCGATCACGTCGCGGGCGCCGAAGTCAGCCAGTTCGCGATCCTGGCAGAAAAAGTCCCCGCTCTCGCAGATTGGGCCGACGACGTCGGCTGTCACGGTTTCCCGGGAGGCTGCTTCACGCACCGGGACGATCTCATGATGCCCCTCATAGAGAGCGGGCCTGATGAGATCATTCATCCCGGCATCGACCACTTTGAAGGTTTTAGCCCGCCCTTTCTTCTCATAAAGGCAGGTGGTGAGAAGGACCCCGGCATTGCCTGACATGTAGCGGCCGGGTTCGAGAAGGATGGTGAGTCCGAGAGGCTTGAGAAGAGGAACGAGTTCGCGCGCATAGACATCTGGAGAGAGAGGGGGGTCGTCGTGCTGCTCCCACCAGTGCGGGGATCCCGAGGCCAGGGCGGACTCATAGACTATGCCGATTCCGCCCCCGATGGAGAAGAACTCTATGTTGAACTCAGCCTTCAAATCGCTGGCGAGAGGAACGACCCGCTCGACGGCTTCCACAAAGGGACCCACACTGGTGAGCTGGGAGCCGATATGCATCTGCAGCCCCCTGACTTGAATATGAGGAAGTCCGGCCGCCCTCTGGTAGACTTCCCGGGCAGCCTCGAAGTCGATCCCGAACTTGTTCTCGGCCTTCCCGGTGGAGATGTACTTGTGGGTCTTGGCATCCACATTGGGGTTGATGCGGACCGCAATGGGAGCTGCGGTGCCTTGTTCCCCGGCAACTGCATTGATGAAATCAAGCTCGGCTACCGACTCAATGTTGAAGCAGTGAATCTCGTGCTGGAGTGCGAAGCGGATTTCCTCCGCGGTTTTGCCCACTCCTGCAAAGGAGCAGAGCTTTGGGTTTCCTCCGGCTTTGATGACTCGGAAGAGTTCTCCGCCTGAAACGATATCAAAACCGCTTCCCATTCCGGCGAGAAGAGAGAGGACGCTGAGGTTGGAATTGGCTTTGACCGCGTAGGCGATGTGATGGTCCAAGCCCGTCAGCGCTGCATCAAGCCGCTGGTAGCGGTCGCGGAAGGTGTTGGCGGAATAGACGTAGAGGGGCGTCCCGTGCTCTTCGGCAAGGAGTTGCAGGTTGATCTCCTCACAGTGGAGTATGCCTTCGCGGTATTGGAACTGGTGCATGGGAAATGGGGCGGGGCAGGGCATTGGAGCCGTGCTTGCGGGGAGAAATACTCAAAAAGCCCCGAACTCCAACCCCGGAGTTTGAAACTTGACCGGTCTGCTGTCATTCCACCCGGAAGGCACGGGTAAGCCGTCCGAAGAAATCCTCGTCTATCGGCCGGCTCTTTATGTTGAGTAACTCGGTTTCCGGGCCGGAGGTGAGTTCGATGTGGGCAAAATGGCCTGACTTGGAGTCTGCCGCTGGAGGGTGGACGAGGACTGAGGTCACGCGTTTTCCAAGTGTGATCCGGTAGACGCGGTTCGGAGGCAGGGTGATTCTGCTGCGGACGTTGAGTTTCGTGAAATACCCGCTGCGGCGATGTGTGATCGTACTGCCGTCCGGGACAAAGGTGCGTTCGCTTCTGAGCTCGGAACGCGGGAAGCCTATCCCACGGGATTCCGTCTCGAGCAGCAGCTCGTCGCCACTGGCGAGTTCGAGCGGTCCCTCCAGGTCGAGGGTGATCTTCACGGTGTCCGGCAAGCGAACGAGATCCTCCCGGACCAGGGCAGTGGATTTGACGTGTGACGAGGGAAAGGCGAGGCAGGTGGTGCCAGCAGCAGCAAGGACAACGACGAGGCTGGCAAATGGGATCCAGGCGGGGAGCTCCGCACGCTCCGGGCTGCGTGGTTCGGAGAGGGCCTTGCGGTGAAGGCCAAGGAGATGAAAGAGGATAGCCGAGGAGAACCAGACCAAGCCTGCGGCCCAGAGGGTCTCACTGAGGAAGTGCTCGCCCTGGACGGCCCGGGCCTTGCCCATGAAGTAGCCAAGGGCGCCGGCGGCCATGAGAACAAGGATGCCGGTCCTGCGGCGGCCGCAGGCCAAGAGCGCCAAGCCGCCTGCAAAAAAATAGAATCCCATGCAGGCATGCCCATTCACAATGGCGTAGCCGGCCGTGTCCGGGTTCCAGTTCAGGAGGGGTTCGAACTGTTGCGATCCGCCGAGGCCCGCGACATCGCGCGGGCGGGGACGTTCCCAGTAACTCTTGACGAGGATGTTGCCCACCAGTCCGGGGCCAATGAGAAGGGCCAGGGTCAGGAAGGCGGAGAGTTTGCGGTAGCGGCCGAGGCGAGAGCGCCCCATGCCCAGGATCAGGACCGAGAGACCAACCACCGCGGTAAAAATGGCCGGGACGGGGCCAAAGCGTTGGAGGAGGGTCCACGGTGGCTTTTCCGACAGTGTCCAGAGCCCGGCCTTCTCGTTGTAGTAGTTTCGAGCGACCTCCATATCAAGATGGCCGAAGAGGAAAGGAAGGGATCCTGCCCCGAGAAGCATCGCGGGGAAAAGGTAGAGCACAAGGATCCAGCGCTTGGTCACGGGAAGAGGATGGTGGGGGGGAGCAGCCGGTGTCCAGTATTCAGTGGGTGCTGCGGAGACGGGATTGAATTCAGGGAGCCTGCTTCGGGAGCAACGTTCGAGGGGAGCGCGCGCTTAGATCTCTCTCCGAGGTTCTCGAAGCCATGAATTTACCAAAAGAAAACCGGGAACCTCGCGGTTCCCGGTTCGTATCAGTGTTGATGTCGAGGTAAATTCGTGGGGAGAGTCCTGCCATCTAGCCGTTTACAGTCTGGCAGATACGCTGAACGACGCGGTAGGGGTCGGCATTGGAGGCCGGGCGGCGATCTTCGAGGTATCCTTTCCATCCGTCTTGAACGGTGCCCACTGGAATTCGGATGGAGGCTCCGCGGTCGGAAACCGCGTAGCTGAATTTGTCAATGGCCTGTGTTTCGTGGAGCCCGGTCAGGCGCATGTCATTGCAGGACCCATAAACTGCGATGTGTTCGTCATGGACGGGGGCAAACTTGTCGAGGAGGGCTTTCATTCCTTCCTCACCACCTTCCTCGCGAATGAAGGTGTTGGAGAAATTGGTGTGCATGCCGGATCCGTTCCAGTCGCCGAGCACAGGCTTGGGGTGGATCTCGACCTTCACGCCGTATTTTTCAGCGGTGCGGTAGAGGAGGTAACGGGCCAGCCAGGCATCGTCGGCGGCTCGTTTGGCCCCTTCGCCAAAGAGCTGGTATTCCCACTGGCCGAGCATGACCTCAGCATTGATGCCTGTGACCTGCAGACCGGCTTCCAGACAAAGGTCGAGGTGTTCTTCCACGATGTCCCGGCCATCCACGTTTCCCGCTCCCACGGCACAATAGTAGGGGCCCTGGGGACCGGGGAAACCGCTGTTGGGAAATCCAAGGGGTTGCCCTCCCTTGCTCAGAACATACTCCTGCTCGAATCCGAACCACATGTCCTTATCGTCCTCCCAGCCACCGCGGGTGTTGGAGGGGTGAACGCTGCCGTCGGCGGCAAGGACCTCGCACATCACGAGGTAGGCATCGAGTCGGTCGGGATCGGGGACGACCCGGACGGGCTTGAGGAGGCAGTCAGAGGAGTGGCCCTCGGCCTGTTCGGTGGAGGAACCGTCAAAAGACCAGGCAGGGAGGGCCTCGGGAGCTGGAACCTCGTCCCCATCGTTGTTCCAGATCTTGGTTTTGCTGCGCAGGTTGGGCTCCGGGGTGTAGCCGTCCAGCCAGATGTATTCGAGTTTTGCTGCTGCCATGGCGCGCGGGAGTTTGATTCGGCCACCCGGGCTGTCAAGTGCGCAGGACCCATCGGAAACGGCCAGCCCCGAGGGGCTGGCCGTGCAGATAGATTGGTCTCGAGGGATTCACCTCCCTCTCAGGGCAGAGTGCCCCGTAGTCCCTAGGTAGGGACGGTGGCGATGGTCTGCAGGATCCGGCTCGCGATCGCGTAGGGGTCGCCCTGGGAATTGGGACGGCGGTCCTCCAGGTAGCCCTTGTAGTCGTTCTGCACGAAGGCGTGTGGAACGCGGATGGAGGCACCACGATCGGCGATCCCGTAGGAGAACTTGTCAATGGACTGTGTTTCGTGAAGGCCGGTGAGCCGCATGTCATTGTCGGGCCCGTAGACGGCGATATGTTCTTCCCGGTGGGTTTCAAAGGCTCCCATAAGGGCCTCGAAGTACTCCTTGCCACCAGTTTCGCGCATGTGCGTGGTGGAGAAGTTGGAGTGCATTCCGGAACCGTTCCAGTCACCCTTGAGCGGCTTGCAGTGGAAGTCCACATCAACCCCGTATTGTTCGCAGAGGCGAAGCAGGAGGAAGCGGGCGACCCAGACATCGTCGGCAGCTTTCTTGGATCCCTTGCCAAAGATTTGGAATTCCCACTGTCCTTTGGCGACCTCGGCGTTGATGCCTTCGTGAGTAATGCCGGCATAGAGACACTGCCAGAGGTGCTCCTCGGTGATCTTTCGTCCGAGGGCTCCGACATTCTTGAAGCCCACGCCACAGTAATATTCCCCCTGGGGACCAGGGTAACCGCCTTTGGGAAATCCGATGGGGAGGCCGTCCTGGGTGAGGAAATACTCCTGTTCGAATCCGAACCAGGCACCGTCGTCATCAAGAATGGTGGCACGCATGTTGGAGGGGTGCGGATCTCCATTGGGAAGAACCACCTCGCACATTACGAGGGCCTGATGTTCGTTGATGCTGTCCGGGTAGACCGCGACAGGCTTGAGCATGCAGTCGGAGTCGTCACCGGAGGCCTGCTCTGTGGAGCTGCCGTCGAATCCCCAGAGGGGCAGATCGTCGAGAGCAGGGAAGGACTCGTACTCCTTTACGCAGCACTTGGTCCGCAGGTTTGGGACGGGCGTGTATCCATCCAGCCAGATGTAATCCAATTTGTATTTGGGCATGGTCGTGTTTCTAGTTGGGTTGCGATCACCGTGACGCAGGATGCGACGCGACTCCGGGATTGGGGTCGTGTCGCAGGCCTCGGAGACAACTTCCTGCAGCAGCGGCCGTGCCAACCTGCCTGTAAACGACGAATCGACCAGCTCAAAGTTGGGCAATCTGGGCAACTATGAGGGTCGCATCATCGTTGCGGCAGTTTCCCCGGGCCCTTCTGAGGATCCCGGGCGCCAGTCCGGTCGGAGGGGCGTCCCGGCCCAGCTCGGTGGCGATGCCTCGTTCCCAGAGTCCATCGATGATTCCATCGGTGCACAGGAGAAGGCGGTCCTGATCCTGAAGAGGCTGGGACTGGACCTGGGGCCTGATCCGGGGGTGGCCTCCCCCGAGGGCATCGTAGAGGGCACTGCGCCGGGGGTGATTGCGATAAGCGTATTCACTCACTTCGCCCCGGCTCCATTGTTGCCATGCCTGGGTGTGGTCGGCAGTGAGCTGGGTGAGTTTCCCGGCTTGGAGGAGGTAAAGGCGGGAGTCTCCGAGATGGGCAAAGTGGATCCGGCCGGGGCTGAGCCATGCAAGCGTGAGCGTAGCCCCCATTCCTTTCAGCGCCGGGTCTTCCCCGGCGAGGGCGTTGAGCCCCTCATGGGCATTGTGCATCAGGCGCAGAAGAGCTGCCGGGCCCTCTTCCTTGTGGCCCTGAAGGGCGCTATACAGTTCCCCCGCGTGTTGTCTGACCCAGGCGAGGATCAGGCGGGAGGCGAGCTCCCCGGCCGACCCGCCACCCATTCCATCCGAGACGGCCAGAACGAGGTGAGATGGTTCAAGGAGCGCTTCCCCGTGCGCCTCGAACCTGCGTGCGCCGTCGGGGCTCACTTCCAGCGCGAGGTAGGCGTCGTCATTGGCTTCGCGGAGGACACCTCGTTCCGACAGGGAGGACCACGTCACCTTCCAGACTGCACCACGCTTCCCGGCAGGGTCTCGTGGTTCGGGGAGCAGCTCTGCAAGTTCGAAGTCGATGAGGCAGAAACGGCCCATGCGTGGGCAGTAGGTGACGTTGCGGGGTTCCGGGTCTTCATGCCGTATGCCATATTCGCGTTCGAGGTCCGCAAAGAGGGCATCGGACTTGGCGCGGGAGATTTCGGGAGCGGGGTTCCCGCAATTGGTGGTGACGATGTAGCTCTCTTCCGGAATGTAGTCGAGGAGCCGGGGAACATAGGGACAGCCGCGCTCTTCGAGAGCCTTCAGGATGTGCGCCTCGTTCTTGCAGCGAGTCTCTTTCCCCTGGCCCCTGAACACCTTGTGGACATGACCCTTGAAGTCGATGCGAACGTGTGACCGGATGCCGTCCTTGAGATTTTTCACGCCGGGCGGAGTGAAGGTGGAAGATCAAGGGAAAGGGAAGGGTAAAGTTCTTACCGGTGTTGGCGAATTCTCCACCTTTGCTTGACCTTAAGGCTCTTGGGAGTGATTCTGGTCGGGCGTGGAAAAGGTCGAAATTCCCAAGAAAGCGATCTATCGTCTCTCGATTTATCAGCGCTGTCTCAGCAAGTTGCATGAGAACGGAAAGGAGACGGTGAGCTCCTCCGCGCTTGCGGGAGCGGCGGGCGTAAAGCCGGCTCAGTTGCGGAGGGACCTTACCTATTTCGGGCAGTTCGGAACGCGTGGGCTGGGCTACTCGGTGCAGGACCTGCGGGGTGCCATCAGGGAAGTCCTTGGCCGCGAGCAGTTGCAACCCGTGGCCCTGGTCGGGGCGGGGAACCTTGGGGTTGCGTTGCTTCGCTATCGCGGTTTCGAGAAGGAGGGTTTTGAAGTGGTGGCCGCGTTCGATGCGCTTCCCGAGGCGGTCGTGTCCCGGGGCATCTCGGTGCCGGTCTACGACTTCAACGAAGTCTCGAGCTTTGTGCGCGACAAGGGAGTCAAGTTGGCCATCCTGTGTGTTCCAGGAGAGGCTGCTCAGGAAGTTGCCAATGAACTGGTCAGCGCGGGCGTGCAGGGAATCCTTAATTTTTCACCCACGGTCCTGCAGGTGCCGGAGGCGGTAACGGTCAACAATGTGGACCTGGCCCTTGAGCTCGAAAATCTTTCCTACTTCGTGAGCCAGGGAGAGGAGTGATTTCACAGGCTTTCCGCGGTCTGCGAAACCGGTCCCCCAGAGCGGTGGTTGGCGGGGAGAGTTTAGTTCAAAAAAGACCTAAGATCCTCTCTCCGCAGTCGTTTTTCCTGTAGAATCAGCCCTGATGGGCCGAAAGGAGAAAATGGTCGAATCCCGCGAACAATTCGTGGAGGAGGCTCTCGCTCAATACGAGGGGCCGCTCATCGGGTATGCGCTGGGAATCCTGCGTGACCTGGATCGGGCCCGGGATGTGGTTCAGGACACTTTCATCCGGCTCTACCAGCAGGACCGGGAGAAAGTGCAGCGGGGCCTCAAGACATGGCTCTTCACGGTCTGCCGAAACCGAGCCCTGGACATTCTGCGCAAGGAGAAGCGCATGGTGGCCCTCGAAGATGAAAAGGCCGCCAGGCTGGAAGGCTCCAGCGCACCCCCGGATCGTGTTGCGGACTGGGACGAGCGGGTCGGCCAGGTCAGGCGCGCGCTGGACCGGCTTTCAGAAAACCAGAGACAAGTCATTCGACTGAAATTTCAACAAGGACTCAGCTATCAGGATATTGCCGAAGCAACCGGGCTCAGCTCGGGGAACGTCGGTTTCCTGTTGCACACTGGATTGAAACGTCTGCGGACCCTGCTTCCGGATGATATCCTAGACAACTCACTTGGAAAGCGATGAAGCGTATTCAGCCCGAAGATCCCCGTTTAACCGATTATGCCGTCGGCGAACTGACCGGTCAGGAGTCAGAAGAACTGCGCCGTGCGGAGCAGGCGAATCCGGCCGTGCAAGAGGTCGTGGAGGAGACTCGTGCCCTCGCGGAATTAATTCGTGCCGGGTTAAGCAATGAGGATCTGGAGCTTGGCGAAAGCCGGCGGGAGGCCATTCGGCGCGCAGGACGAACCTCGGCCCCCGGGAAGCTGGCCGTCTTTCATCCGCGGAGGAGGGACTGGTTGCGGCCCGTGGTGGTGACCGCGGCTGCAGCCATCCTTGTGGCCTGTGTCCTGTGGGTCCTGCAGCAGGTTCCGGTGATTGAGAATGGGACCGTGTGGGAGGACGAGGGGACCGAGGACCGGAATGCTGCCCGGATGCAGATTCTCCTCAGTCCGCGGCCCCAACCGGCCCGGTCCATTGCTGGGCACACAGCATTGCCGCAGACCTTGAAGGAGAATCTGTATTCGAAGCTCCCTGAGATTCCTGCCGAGATCGTGGACGAGGAGTTTCTTGCCCTGCGTGAACTCTGGCAGTCAGATCCGGAGGCGTTCCTGACAGAAGTGCAGAGCGCAGCCATGGAAGCCAGGCTTCCCGAGCTGAGCAGAATTCCGCTGTTGCCCGATAATCCGTTCGTTCCCACGCGGGAGGTCGTCCGCTCGGTCGTGCCAATCGTGTCGGGCTCGGCCAGTTACCATCTGGTCGAGCGCTTTGTGCGTAATGAAAGGCAGCTTCCGCCCCGAAACAGCGTGCGGATCGAAGAGCTTATCAATCAGGTGTCCTATGTGGACGAGGGTGATGCCGACCTGAACGGAGTAAAGCTGGGTGTCGAGGTTGTGCGTTGCCCCTGGGACCCGGACCTGATCCTGATGGGGGTTCTCCTGCGCAATGAGTCGAGTCGCGTGGTTGCCCGGGACACGAATCTTCAGGTCGAGATGGATCCGGAATTCATCAAGAGTTACCGTCTGGTTGGGTATGCGGGGCATGGACTCCGGGAAGAAGGAGGAACTGCTTCCGGAGGGCTTGCGCCAGGGCGGTCGAATTATGTTCTCTACCAGTTACAGCCCGCGGATCCGGACACCGCCGCCTCCCACCACGTGGTAGCGAAGGTGGGACTGCATACAGGTGAGGCGGGACACGGGCTGGTTGTCCCGGTGACGGCTCCGGCGCGTGAATGGAGCCTCGCGAGTAACAACCTGCAGACCGCGGTAGCCCTCG
>CAWWCX010000072.1:0-13163 GCA_963935445.1 uncultured Roseibacillus sp. | reverse complement strand
TCTAGTACGGTCTCGTGGGCTCGGAGATGTGTATAAGAGACAGCTCCCGTCCACCAGGCGCTTGAGCTTGCGCACCACATCATCGTCGTATTCTCCCGGCAGGATGTTCTCCATCACCCGCTGACCGGCCTTGGAGTACATCTCGGCGATATAAAGGTCGGAATGACCGTCATTGTTGATGTCGCCGGCGGTCATTCCCATGGAACCAAAGTCGGTTGGCCGGTCATTCAAATCTACCCCTTCGAAGCCTCCCCCTTTCCCGTTCACCAGCAGGAGTCCGTCCCCGAACTCATCGATCACGTAAAGGTCCGGTCGCAGGTCATCGTTGGCGTGAAACCAAACCGCATTACTTGTCGAGCGCGTCCCCCCGTCAAGTGGGCTCCCGTTGGTAACGTCCTCAAACTGCCACTCTCCCAGGTTGCGGAGCAATTGGTTGTTCGCAACTTTTCCAGACTTGCCGTCAATCCACGATCCAGACTTGAAACTGCCGCCCGCACCCCGCGTCACATAAAGGTCCACCCTGCCATCCAGGTCGTAGTCCGCCAGAGCCAGACCGGTGGGCTTGACCTGAACCTCCTCAAGGACCTGCCCACGAGGTTTGCTCCTGGCTTCCAATGGGTTCATTCCAAGGAAGAACGACGGAAGGTTTGTCCGTTCCGTGATGTCCTGGAAGAAACGCCCGTTCAGGTTACGGTACAGGCGGTAACCCTCAGGGTGGTGGGCAATGCCGTGAATGAGATCCTCCCATCCGTCGCCATCCAGATCTACAAAGGCCGCAAAACCACCTCCCAGTTGTCCCCGTATTCCCAGCGCGCTCGTGGCATCCCGTAGCATGCCTCCCGGCTCACCCACGAAGAAACGTGACCCGCGTATGTCCGTCACAAATACGTCGTGCAGCCCGTCATTGTTGAAATCACAGAGATACACTCCCCCTGAATTCATTCCACGCCGCTCGCGGGGCATCTTCCAGTTGTCCCAGAAGAGGGCATTGCGGATGCCACGCTCAGCGGAAACCTCACGCATGAGAGGATCCTCAACCGTTCCCAGCAACACACGCGTTACCTTGATGAACTCGATCCAACCCGGCTTCGCGAACCGCTCCTGATTCAAGGCTTCTACTCGGAACTCAAAGAAAAACACCAGCTCACCCCGCTCTCCACTTCCCTGCTCGGCAAACACCTCGAACTTGCCTGTTCCCTCCCACTCTCCCTCCGGATTCTCCTGCCTGACTGGAGAAAGGGTAATTACGTGCGTCCTGACCTTGAGTTCACCCTGTCCAGGCTCCGCGAGTTCTCGCACCCGGCCAATGAACCAGTTGGCAACCTGATACCTCCCCACTTCAGCAGCCGGGTCGCCAGGCACTTCATCGCGCACCGCCAGATGTCCCGCACGAAAGGCCCTTCCCCTGTTCCTGTCCGGAAGGGAACCCTTGCAGCCGGGAGAGAAAAACTGAACCAGTCCCTCGACATCATAACCCGAGAAAGCTGCTGCCATCCGCGAAAACCCGTGCTCCTTCAGCGCGTTAGCCCGGTTTTCTGCATTCCAGATATAGGCACGACCTTCATCACTGATCAGCGCAGGCGCTTCTGGCCCTGCCTTTCCACCTCCTCCCTTCGCTCCATTTTCTTTCCTGCCGGTATCGCACGAGATGAGGGTGAGGAGACACGTCAGGCAAATGGCCTCAGGCACCATTTGCAAAGAGTTCCATCGGGAAGAAGGCATCGAATTCTGGAATCAGGATTGAATTTGCCTGCACAGAGTGAACGGCAATCCGCAAATTCTCCAGACGCTTTCACCCCAGCCCGCACGACCGGGACGAATCATGGGGTTCCATGTGACCCTCACCGTGCCATCGGCTGCACTCGACCCTGCAACCCGGGGCATCCCCATGTGCAAAGCATGCTTGCCTCACGAAGATGAATCCAGCGGATCCCCGCTCACCGAGATAAGCCCCGATACGGACACGAAATCCGTCGCTCCTGGCTGGGGCCCCAAAATTTTTCCCACGCAAAAAAGATCATCACCTGCCTCCCATGAAGAAGCCGGCTGATTGACATCCTGCCCTTGAGTGCTAGCATTTTTGAAGTGTTTCGACGCATTACAGGCTCCGGATTCACGGTCGCGATGATCCTTCTCATCGCGCTGCGGATCCCTGCCTTGGCCTTCTGCGAATGTAAGGAGAACCTCGTTCTCAACGGAGCTTGCTGCCCGGAAGAGCAGGCTGCACAGGTCTCCGAGTGCGAATGCTGCCCCCTCGAATCGTCAACCGGGGCCATCCCCTGCTCAGACTGCATTGTCATTCTGTCCCTCGATCCCGGAGGCTTCACATGGGCCCCTGATACCTTTGCAGCCAAGCAGCCCGGGGAGAGCTCGGAGCCCCTCCCGGGGGGGTTCCAGGACCAGTTTTTGCTCCCGTTCATCTCCGCTCAGGCCAGATCCATCCGTGGATCTCCGCCGCTTGGAACTGTCCCGGCCCATTCGCGCAGTCAGATTCTGCGACTTTGATGAGCGGCCCAGTCGGTCGTGCCATGCGCGACCACCTTTTCTGAACCGGCCAATCCGCCGGACGCCGCAGGATTGCCCTGCGGACGGACGCTCAAGAGACCGGCGGTCTCTCCTTCCTCCAACCTCGGCCCCAAGCCATGACTCTCGAAAAACTCACTTCCCTGCAGAACCCCGACCCGGATGGATCTCCCTCCGGGAGACGAAAAATCCCGGCGGCACTTCTCCCGCTCGGATTACTCCTCGCCTTCGGCGCACTCTTCGGACTGATGTTCGGCGCCCGCCTCCTGCCCGCGGCCGAAGTCCGCACCGCTCCCGTCCTCATGCTCCGCACCGGCCTCCAGAAAGGAGAAGACCTCTCCTCGAGCAAAACTCCACAGGGAGTTCCCTCCACCCCGACCGACCGTGGAACCCTCCTCTTTCAGTCCTCGGGCTGGATCGAACCCGATCCCTACATCATCCATGTGCCCGCCCTGGTGAGCGGCGTCGTCAAGGAGGTTCTCGTCCTCGAGGGACAAAGGGTTCGGGGCAATGACATTATCGCTACTCTCATCGAGGACGACGCCAAGCTGGATGTAGAAGAAGCGACCCGCGCCGTTGCGG
This sequence comes from uncultured Roseibacillus sp., assembly GCA_963935445.1. Classification (GTDB taxonomy): domain Bacteria; phylum Verrucomicrobiota; class Verrucomicrobiia; order Verrucomicrobiales; family Akkermansiaceae; genus Roseibacillus_B. The sequence goes on along the minus strand of CAWWCX010000072.1, from coordinate 10,058 downwards.
CTTTGGACGCAGCCAAGGTGGCCCACTGCTCACAGCTTCCTGTCCTCAACGCCAAGATGCATGCGGTGCAACAACGGGTCGCTGCAGAGAAGGCCCGGCTGGCCGAGTTACAGGACACCGCCAACCGGCTGTCCTCCGTAAGGCCCGGATCGGTCTCCGCTCAGGAGGTGCGCAAGGCCCAGCTTCAGGTCGAGGCTCAGGAAGCATTGATTGAGGAAGCCAATGCCCAATGGTCCGAGGCGCTGGCCGAGATCAACAAGGTTGAGCTCGAGCGTCTGGCCATGAATGCGAAAATCCTCAGGGCTCAGACCGAGCTGGCGCGCAAGAAGCTAGCCCTCGAGCGCACGGTCATCAGGGCGCCAATCGATGGGATTGTCCTTCATCTCCACGCGACCCCGGGCAAAAAACGCATGTTGCAGGGAGATGACCCCAAAAGCGCCACCATCGTCGAGCTCTACCAGCCTGAAAAGCTGCAGGCACGCATTGACGTTCCCCTCAGCGAGGCCGCCTCTCTCAAGGTGGGGCAGGTCGTCGCCCTCTCCACCGACCTCCTGACCGATATTACTTTTGATGGAGAGGTCACTCGCATCATGGGTGAAGCCGACCTCCAGCGCAACACCCTCCAGGCCAAGGTTCGCATCCTCAACCCTGACGACCGGCTGCGTCCCGAGATGCTTGTCCGCGCCGAGTTCTACCCCAACCGGGAACCAGAATCCGGAACCGGAACTGCCCCCACCGGAAGCTCGCGGCGACTCGCCCTCTTTGCTCCTGTCGAGGCCATGTTTGATCGCGCGCAGGACTCCGCCCGGGTCTGGGTGGTCGAGGACGGCCGGGCCCAGCCTCGCACTCTGAAACTGGGAGTCGAAGGGCGTGAACAACACCTCCACGTTCTCGAAGGGCTCTACCCCGGTGACCACGTCATCCTTCCTCCTCATCACAAGCTCAAGAAGGCCCAGCGGGTCAAGGTCTCCGATCCATCCTGAACAGCTCAGCTCCCTCCACCATGTCCGCCTCCATTCAGTTGCGCAACCTCACCAAGTCCTTCAGGAAGGGGCCCAACCTCATCACGCCCCTGGACCATCTCAGTCTCGAGATTCCACAGGGTGAGTTTCTCGCCCTCATGGGGCCCTCTGGCTCCGGAAAGACCACCCTCCTCAACATGATTGCGGGGATCGACCGCCCCAGTAATGGCGAGCTGATCATCGATGGACAGGACCTCGGCTCCCTCTCGCGGTCCCAGCTCACCCGGTGGCGCTCCCGACACGTTGGATACATCTTTCAGCTTTACCACCTCGTCCCCATTCTCTCCGCTTACGAGAACGTTGAACTGCCTCTTCTCCTCCAATCTCTCACCCGGGCCGGACGCCGAAGCCGCGTTACCGCCGCCCTTGATCTCGTCGGACTTTCCGATCGCTCTCACCATCGGCCCTCCGAACTCTCCGGCGGCCAGGAACAACGCGTGGCCATCGCCCGCGCCATTGTCCATGACCCGGGACTGCTCGTCGCGGACGAGCCCACCGGCGACCTCGATGCCGGGTCGGCAGCCGCCGTGCTCGACCTCCTCTGCTCCCTCTCGAGGGACCATGGCAAGACCATCGTGATGGTCACTCACGATCCCAGGGCTGCCGCCGTGGCTGACCGCACCCTTCATCTCGAAAAGGGCCAGCTCGTCACTCCCGGCCCTCTGCCCGCCAGCTGCTAACAACCGCCACCGCAGGTAGCTGACACAGACACTGACCCAATGCTCTCACTCGCCCTCAAGAACATCTTCCGCTATCCCCTCCGCTCCGTGCTGACCATGGCCGGGGTGGCGGCCGGAATGTTCCTCTTCACCGCGGTGGAAACCATGCAGCACTCGCTCGGACGCGTCACGAGGGCCGGTGCGGACGACACCACTCTCGTCGTCTACCGCGAAAACCGCTTCTGCCCCGCTACCTCCCGCCTCCCGGAGCACTACCTCTCCACGATCCGGCGTATCGAGGGCGTGCGGGAGGCAATTCCCATCCAGATCGTGGTCAACAACTGCGGTGCCAGTCTCGATGTCATCACCTTCCGGGGCGTTCCCCCCGAGGGCCTGCGCGGCTACAATCCCGACCTGAACGTCATCGCAGGCTCCTTTGAAGAATGGTCCAGGCGCTCCGACGCCGCTCTCGTGGGCCAGACCTTCGCCCAGCGCCGCGGCCTCCGGGCCGGTGACAAGTTCGAGGCCGTCGGAATCAATGTCCACGTCGCCGGCATCATCCAATCGGGAGAAAGCCAGGACAACAATGTCGCCTACGTCCACCTGCCCTTTCTGCAACAAGCCTCGCGAGTGGGCCTCGGAACCGTCACCCAGTTCAATGTCAAGGTGGCCTCCGCTGATCTTCTCAATCAGGTCGCCCAGAGAATCGATGACACCTTTCGAGCCGATTCCCAACCAACGGTCACCCGTCCCGAGAAGGCCTTTTTCGCGGAAACAGCCAAGCAGATGATTGAAATCATCGGTTTCACCCGCTGGCTTGGTCTGGGCGCGGTGGCCGCCGTCCTCGGGCTGATTGCCAATGCCGTACTCCTGATTGTGCGTAGCCGCGTCAAGGAGACCGCGGTCCTTCAAACCCTCGGATTCTCCCGGCTCCGGATTGCCATTCTCGTTGCTGCCGAAGGACTCCTCCTCGGCCTGATGGGTGGAGCCCTCGGAGTCCTCACCGCCTACCTCTTCTTCCACTGGCAGTCCTACACACTCGGCAATGAAGGCCTCACCCTCGCCATTACTCCAAGCCTGCTCGTCCTCTTCAAGGGACTGGTCGTTGCCCTCCTCCTCGGGTTCCTCGCCTCCCTCTACCCCGCCTGGCGCGCCTCCCGTCAACCCCTCGTCCATTCCCTGAACGCGGCCTGATCGTCTCTCCGTTCATCCATTCCCGAAATGCTCCCCATCACCTACGCCATCCGGAATCTCTTCCGTGACCCGGGCCGCCTTCTCCAGGCGGTGGGCGGCAGCGCCTTGGTGATTCTTCTCCTCATTGCTGCCAGCGCCCTCAACCACGGTATGGAAGGCCTCCTGCAGACCTCCGGATCCCGGAACAACGTGATTCTGCTGGGAGCAGGCAGCGAGGAGAGCGTGGAGCGATCGGAAGTCCACCTCGATGCCGAGGCTGCCGCCGCCACGGCAATTCCCGGCCTGGCCAGACCTCTCGGGAGCACTGCGGCCTCCGGCGAGATCGTCTACATGGCTCCTCTCACTCTCGAGACCGGCCAGAAAGAACAGTCCCTGCTGCGTGGGGTCACCGAGAAAGCCCTCCTCGTGCACACCCGCGTACGTGTCCTCCAGGGAACATTTCCCCGCCCCGGCCAGGTCATGGTTGGTCGCCTCATGGCCCGCCACTTTGGCGTTTCCTCCGATGCGCTCGCCCCCGGCAAACGCCTCTCCTTCGGAAACACCGAGTTTACCATTTCCGGGGTCTTCGAGGCGCCTGGAACAGTCCTCGAGTCCGAGGCGTGGTTCGACCGCAACGACCTCGCTACCCTGACACAGAGAAACACCTTGTCCGCCATCTATCTTCGCCTGGACGAGGCAGAATATGAAGACGTCCAGGTCTTCACCCTGCAGCGTAATGACCTCGAGCTCTCCGCCATCCGGGAAGACCAATACTACGAGAAACTGAGCGACTTCTACTCTCCCCTCCGCGCCATGATCTGGATCACCACCACCCTCGTTGCAGCAGGCGCTGTTTTCGGCGGGCTCAATACCCTCTATGCCGCCTTCGCCTCCCGTGTCCGCGAAATGGCCACCTTGCAGTCCATCGGTTACACCCGCCGGGCCCTGCTCCTCTCCCTGATCCAGGAATCTCTCCTCGCAACCCTCACCGGTGCGCTCCTCGCCTTCCTCCTCGCCCAGTTTCTGCTGCACGATCTCACCATCCCATTCTCACTCGGGACCTTCACCATTGAGCTCACTCCCCCAATCATTCTCACCGGACTCATCGCCAGCATCGCGCTGGGCATCCTTGGTCCCCTTCCCCCTGCTCTCCGCTGCCTGAAACCTGCCCTCCCTGCTGCTCTCAGATCATGAGGAACTCTCCTCAAATCGCTTCCCTTCTCAACCCTTCCTCCACCTCCACCCAACCTTGAAAAGCTGCTGCTCCAACTCAGATCCCCCGCCGCCAGCCCCTGAGCCGCCCTCTTCCTGCTGCAATACGAAACGGAAGGTCGACTGGCTGTTCTGGTGCTGCCTGGTCGTGGTGGTCGCAGCCTATTCTGTCCATTTGGTTTTCCACCCGTCCCTCACCGGATCCCGCCTTGGCTCCTTTACCCACGGCGCCTTCGAGATGGTGAACAAGATGTGGTGGGGCATCCTCTTCGGAGTCGTGGCCGTCGGTGTGGTCGGCATGATCCCCCGCGAGTTGATCACCGCCATCCTCGGACCGGGCGGCCGCTTCTCCGGCATTCTGCGGGCCTGCGGCGCCGGGCTCCTTCTCGACCTCTGCAATCACGGAATCCTGATGGTCGGCATGAAACTCTACGAACGCGGCGCCTCCATTGGCCAGCTCTTCGCCTTCCTCATCGCCAGCCCCTGGAACTCCCTCTCCACCACCCTGATCCTCATCGCTCTCATCGGCCTTAAGTGGACCCTTGTCATCATTGCTCTCTCCGCGCTCATCGGCATCGCTACCGGCCTCCTCGCCGACCTCCTCGTGCGCACCGGCGTTCTGGCCCCCAACCCCCACCGGACAGAGCTGCCTCCAGACTTCCGGTTCTGGTCAACCGCCCGTAGCCGGTTCAAATCCGCCCGTCTGTGCCCGGCCTTCTTCTGGAAACATGCGAGGCGCGCGCTCTCGGAATCGCGCATGATCGTACGCTGGATTCTTTTCGGAGTCGTGCTCGTCGCCCTTCTCCGCAGCGTCTTCGACCCTTCCTCCTTTGCCCACTGGTTTGGCCCCACCCTGGCCGGCCTCGCCCTGACCTTCCTCGCTGCAACCGTGGTCGAGGTCTGCTCAGAGGGCTCCAGTCCGCTCGCTGCCGACCTCCTCACCCGCGCCGGGGCCCCCGGCAATGGATTCGCTTTCCTCATGGCTGGTGCCGCTACCGACTACACGGAGGTCCTTGCCCTGCGAGAGACGACCAGATCCTGGAAAACTGCCCTCGCCCTCCCGCTCCTCTCCTCTCCCCAGATCCTGATCGTCGCCTGGATCCTCAACCAGCCCCTGCCTCTCTGATAGAATCAAACTCACCCTTCTCCTCCCTCCCGAAGACATGAAGATGAACCGAAGCTCCCTCCTTCTCGCCCTCCCGGCGGCCCTCCTCCTGAGTTCCTGCCAGCAAGACGATACGGACAGAAGCATCCGCAGCAGGTCGGGCTCCGAACAGCACGCCCTCGCCTCCTTCCTTCTTGCCGAACCTCCGCAAAATGCAGTCAGCATCACGGAGGCGCGTAAGAATCCGACCCCCGGCACCAAGGTGGTTGTATCTGGAAAGATCATGGGGAACTCAAGCCCCCTCATCAAATCGCGGGCTCTTCTCACCCTTGGCGACCCTGCCCGGATGAGATCCTGCGATCTCATTCCCGGAGACGAGTGCCCGACGCCATGGGACGTGTGCTGCGGCGACCCCGACGTCATCGCTGCAAGTATCGCCACCGTCCAGCTTGTCGACACCGCGGGAAGGCCGCTGAAATCGGGGCTGCGAGGACTCGGCGGCCTTCGGGAGCTCAGTTCCCTCGTCGTCGTAGGGGAAGTCGCGGAAGGGTCCTCTGAGAAGAATTTTCTCGTCAATGCCACCGGCATCCACGTCGCCATGGCCGAACCCACCACGGAAGATCCAACCCAGCCGTGATCCGCTGCCTTGTCATGCTGGGGGTTCTCCCCGCACTCCTCGTCTCCTGTGCGGAATATCGCCCCCGCTCTCAGCCGCGGGAGGAATTTTCGCGCAGTGAGAAATGGAGGCACGCACCGGCCTGGGCGAATGCGGCCCTGCAGCAGGACTGGTGGAAAGCGTTCCACGACTCCCATCTCAACTCCCGCATCGAGTCCGCCCTCTCCCGTAATCCGGATCTCCGGGTCCTCGGGACCCGGCTCGAGCGTGCCCGGGCCCAGACCGGCCAGGCAAACGCAGCATTCTGGCCCACCATTACTCTCGGGACCGGACTTCTCACTGGCAGAGAGCAGGATCGCTCAACCGCGTTCTCGCCCAAGGACCTTCACCCGTGGGCCAGTTCGGCAGCGGTGTCGTGGGAAATGGACCTGTTCGGCAGGCTCGGGGCCATGGCGAAATCAGCTCGCGAAGCCGAGCAGGCCGCCTTCTGGGAGCTCCAAGCCGGCCGCCTGCTCGTGGCCACCGAGGTCGCGGGAACCCACTTCCGCATCCTCCGCTTGAACGAGGAACGGTCCCTGGTCGCAGACTCCACCGCCGCCAACCAGATGATCGTGCTGGTTCTCCGCGAGCGCGAACAGGCAGGACTGATTTCAAAAACCGAGTTGCGCCGGCAGGAGGCGGAACAGGAACGCCTCTCGCGCGGACTCCTCGATCTCGACCGCCTCCGGAACATGGCCCATATCCAGTTGGAAACCCTCTGCGGCGGCCAGCAGCTCGCCCACACCGCCCACGCTCTCTCCTCCGTGCGTATACCCTCCCTGCCCGGGCGCAAGACCTCCATCGTCATGACCAGGCGCCCCGACCTCCTCGCCGCTGAGGCCCGCGTCCGCTCGGCCTTTCAACTGGAGGAATCAGCCCGCCTCCAGCTGCTCCCCTCCCTCTCCCTGGACGCCAGCGCGCACGGAACAGGTGGCTCCCTGGTCTCGGGCTTCCGGAAATGGTCAACTTCCGCCGGTCCCCGTCTCGACATTCCGATCTACGATCCGAACCGGCTCGCGTCCGTCAAGGTCCGCCGCGCAGCAACCAACGAAGCCGCTGCCCTCTATCGCCGGGCTGCCCTGCAGGCTTTCCAGGAAGTCGAGAGCTCCTACCTGAATCTCACCAGCCGCCGCCTTCAGCTAAAGACCGCGGAGCAGGAGGTGGCCGCTCTTGAGGAAGCCCGTCAGAACACCCTCGACACCTTCAAGGAGGGCATCGTCTCACAGGTCGAACTTCTGGAAAGCGAACGCCGCAGCCTGGAGGGAAAACGGCAAAGGCTTGCTCTTCGCCACGCCCTTCTCCGGGATCATCTCGGTCTCGTGCGCGCTCTCGGTGGAGGCTGAGGACGCCTGTGTCCGGCCGGAACTTCTCGCGCGCCAGGGAGCTCAACGGGCCGGGACTATTCCTCAGCGGTGCCCTCGCCGGACAAGCGATCCTATCCACGAACCCCCTAATTCTCTATCCAACTGGTTCGGAATCCTGTAATGCTCCGGAGGACTCCAGACTCAGTGAGAATTATGAAAAGACTCCACGCCCTGCTCCAGGGAGCCGCCCTCCCGGCAACCCTGGGCATTCTCCTGTCTCTCCAGCCAGCACAGGCTCACGAAGACGCCAAGAAACACAAACACGATCACCACCACCCCAAGGTAGGCCCCAATGGCGGCCAGGTTCTCCTTCAGGTTCACCCGCATGCCGAGCTGCTCATCACCAAGGAGCGCCGGGTGCAGATCACCTTTCTGTCTTCAAAGGGAAAGCCAGCACCTCCCGGCAGGCAATCCATCACCATGATCTGCGGAAAGCGCACCAGCCCCGTCCGGATGCGCTTCACCAGGAAGGGCAACGCCTTCCTCTCCGACAAGCCGCTCCCCAGTGGGACCAAGGTTCCCGCTGTCATTCAATTCAAGATGACCCCCAATGCCAAACCGAGGATCATCCGCCTGAATCTGGACGGAAAACAGTGAAAGAGCTTTAGGCTCCCGGAGGGCTCCGGCGCCGGGATTCGCTTGGAGAGCAGGCAAATCTCCTGCTCCGGACCGGGTCCGCCAGAGCGTTTTTCAGGGCGCTGCTTGGGAACCCCGCCCCTCGAATCCTTCGGCCCGCACCCGGCGCTGCAGGAAAATGGCCACCGCCAATCCCGCCGAACCCATTACCATGGCCATGACCATGATCTGGTAACGCACCGCGTCCATCGGGTCTGCTCCCGCCAGCACCTGGCCGGTCATGATCCCCGGCAGGGCTACCAGTCCGACTGCTAGGAATGCGTTGACCTGGGGTATGAGGGCCGCATTCCAGGCGGTATTCCGGGCATACTCCGCCTCGCGACCGCCTTCCCGCTCCGCATCATAACGCTCCGCGCTCAGGGTCACTGCGGTCATGGCATTGGCGAAAACCATACCCGAGAGACTGATCGCATATTTCGGCTCATACCAAGGATCCACCGCAATGACCCCGAAAATAACCAGCAGGTAGACGAGCCCCCCCCCGATCCCGATCGCAAGCAAGGCATCCAGGTAGGAGTCCCACCGCCGCACCTGCACGGTCCGGATCGCAATCCACGACGAGATCGCGATCATGAACACAACCACCCCGAGAGCGACCCAGGGACTGTGTACTCCGAACAGAAAACTCAATACGTAGCCGATCAGCAAAAGCTGCAGGACCATTCTCCCGGTAGCCACCGAAAGGACCCCGACGCGCCCTCCCCAGCGCCACGTGATCCAACCGACGACCAGGATGGGAAGGAGCGAGAGCGCCAGACCCCCCAGCGGAATCTCGATCATTTCTCCGGCGGAGTGCGCAAGGCTGGGCAAACAGGAAAGCCCCTCCGGGGGTATCTCGATCATGCCTGCATCCTCCGGGACCTCACCGCGCAGCGCAATCCCCGCGATCACTGAGTTCGTGCTCGCCTGCGCTGGTCGCGCCCCGCACTGTCCGTTTTCACATGCCCCTCGACTACGAAGAACTGGATTTCCGGGAAACACCCCTCGGCGACCTCACCCTGCGCCGACGCCGTCTCCGCTCGCTCGACAACCTCGAGATCTACGAAATCATCCTCGGGTCCGGCTATCTCATGTCCAGCCTCTTCACCACGGTCGAAATTGCCCTCGCGGATCTGGCCCTCGACCGCCTGCCCCGGGACTCCGGGGAGCTCTCCGTGGTAGTGGGAGGATTGGGGCTCGGATACACTGCACAGGCCGCTCTCGCCGACGACCGGGTCGCGGATCTCATCGTGGTAGAGGCGCTTCCCGAGGTGATATCCTGGCACGAGCAAGAACTCGTCCCCCTGGGGGCCGAGCTGCGCGGGGATCCCCGCTGCCACTTCGTGCAGGGCGACTTTTTCGCCCTCGCCGCCTCCGGGGGGTTCGACCCTTCGCAACCCGGACGCCGCTTCCATGCCATCCTTCTGGATATCGATCACTCTCCCCGGAACCTGATCCACGAGCAGCACCAGTCCTTCTACTCGGAGGCAGGCCTGAGGAAGCTGAAGTCCTTTCTCAAGCCGCAGGGCATCTTCGCCATGTGGTCCGACGATCCCCCCGACGCCGAGTTCGAAGACCTCCTGAAGAGCACCTTCCCCCACACCGACACCACCATCGTGAGTTTCCACAATCCGCTGCGGGACTGCCAGGCCGAGAGCACTGTGTATCTCGCCCAGGACACCTGCTGACCCCGTGCTACAGCGTACGGATCTTCAGGCTGTCAGAGAGCTCGCTGCCCAGCTCACGCATCAACTGACGCAATCGTGGGCCACACGACCGCGCATTTCCCACCTGCGCACCCTGGATCAGAACACGATTGAAAAAGTTCTCGAACCCAACCTCTACTCCCGGGCCCACCCGGCAGGCTTCGATCTGGTTGGCCCAGGAAATACCAGGGGTCGGCAACAGGTTGTTGATAACCACCCCTCCCTTCTTGACTCGCCTGCGGATCAGTGCGGGCAGTTCCATCCAGGAGATTGAGGGCTTCACGACATCGTCCCGCAGGGGCACCGAGAGATCCTCGACAATGACATCAAAGGGCACCCGGTCACGGCGCAACCACTCCGCTGCATCCTCATGGGCAAAGTTCACGGCCCCGCTCCAGTCCGTCGCCACCTCCCGGAAAATCTCAAATCCCCCGGACCAGAGGTCGACACCGTGCACCTCCTGCTCACAACCGAGCGCGCGCATGGAGCCCACCATCCCACCCCTGTCTCTTATACACATCTGACGCTGCCGACGATATGCAGTGTG
>CAWWCX010000071.1:0-13185 GCA_963935445.1 uncultured Roseibacillus sp. | reverse complement strand
CCTCACGAGGCCAATACCATGCTCCTTGAACCGGCTCGTGCCCAGGCCGCGTGGACCTGCACCTGGTTTATTGGAATCCTATGGACTCTCTCGCAAGCCGCTCGGTTCGGAGACAGTAATTCACGCACCGGGGTGGGAGCCTACTTCCGGGCCCAGGGGGTCGGCTCCCTTCGCCAGATCTTCGGAATCTGGAGCGCCATCATGCTTTTTCTCCTTCCGGTGGTAATTATTGCGGTGGCCACCTGCCTGCTCTTCGCCATGCCCGCAGACGCCCGGGAGGGCACCATGTGGGTGTGGACTAACCTGCAGTTTGCGGCTCTCTTCCTGTTCACCATCGGCCCACTTGCCCTCCTCGGCGTGGGTCTTGCAAGTCGCTTTGGGGCCCTCATAGGCTACCTCCTGCCTACCGGGCTGTGCCTCTACGGGCTCTATGGAGTCACCCGGCTGGGAATGATGATCCGACTTCGGGACGACAACAAGCTGGTGGAATGGATCTACTCGATTTCCCCACACTATCACCTCGCTGATCTCACCCCTCGCCTGATCTTCAAAATGGGGCACATCCCCTGGGCCGAATTCGGCCTCTTCCTTTGCTACTTCACCACCATCACCGTCGTGCTTGGCAGCTCGGCAACCCTCCTGTTCCGGACCGATCCCCTGCGGAACTGATGTGACATGCAATGCTCCAAGGTCATTTCGCTGCAAATCCTCTTCCTCGCGCTCGGCCTGGCAGCATGGGGGCTACAGGGCAACTGGTTCCACAAGAATGAAAAGTTAGCCAACGAGCTCGTCTGGAGCGGACCGCAGAAGTTGCAGCTGGTGGCTTCTCCCAGAGAGCACAATCCCCTCCACCTGAAACGCAGCCCGTTCGGTCGCACAATCGCCCTTGCCATGCGTGGACCAGTCGACGTCTACTGGCACCGGGGAGAGCCGCACAGCCACGACGGACACGGGCACAGTCACGACGGACACGGGCACAGCCACGACGGACACGGGCACAGTCACGACGGACACGGGCACAGTCACGACGGACACGGGCACAGTCACGGCGGACACGGGCACAGTCACGACGGACACGGGCACAGTCACGGCGGACACGGAATTGAGATCCCTCCCGGAGAGGACCGCGACCTCGACTATCTCGCGAGCCTGCTTGCAGGGGGTGGGGAGGGGCCCGCCCGGCAGGAAGATCACCACGACAACGAAGATCCGCACCCGGGAAGGGGCGAAGAGTCCGGCCCCGCCGCGCCAGGAGGCGCCGCGAAGAGATCCAAGGGCCTGCGCCCCTACCTCCTCGACAAGCTCCAGGAAATGCAGACCTCCTACAATTCCAAGACCAACCGAAACCAGGAGTCTCCCCGACACAAGGCCTACATCATGGGAGAAATGGAGAAGAAGCTCGCCACTGGCTACGAACTGGACCCAAGCAACCTCGGGGCCTATGGCGCATATTTCCTTTTCAAGAGCGAAGCCCTCGCACGGGTGGAAGGGCACGACGGGGAACAGGAACTCATTATGGATCGCCGCCGCGAAGCACACCAACTCGCTCACAAGACCCTGCAATACTGCTTGGAACTACCGGGGGAGCCTCCGGCCATGATCACGGGAGCCTCCGCAACGCAGGATTGCCTTCAGATGCTGGCCGAACACCCTGATCCGGACGTGAAGCTTGCCCGATGGTATCTTCGAAGACTCGACATGTTCCTCGAGCAATACGCCGTCCTCAGACAGGCCATGATGGCCAACAAGACGTGGGAGAACTTTCCCTCTCCCCGTCGTGCTGAGATGGAAAAGGCCTACTCTCTGGTCAAGAGCCTCCAGAAAGCCAACATCCAATTCTGGGACGGCCGCCTCTCCCGGAATGCCGCCCCGGCACCGAAAGTGCCTGATTCCGGCGGCTAGAACCGCTCCCGTCCGAATCCACAGGAAAGGCGCCAGGACGCCGTCCCCTGCACTGCTTCACCATGGAGCAGCTCTTTCCCTGCAAGTTGCACCGATCATTCTCGATGGGGCCGGTCCCGCTGACAATTGAACATAGCCGTTGCGGCAGTTGAGAAGACGCCAATCTGCGGTAGGATCGACTCTCCAATTCAATGAAAGCAACCATCATCGGCGGGGGAGGTCGCGTCGGGTCCAACACCGCCTTCTGCCTGCAGTGCGCGGGTATTTTCTCAGAGCTCCAGCTCCTCGACGCCAATCGTGACTTGGCCGAGGGCGAAGCTCTCGACCTCCTCCACGGGGCATCTTCACTGGCCGACCAGCGAATCTACGAGGGAGACTACGAACGGGCCCGCGATTCAGACCTCTTCATCATTACAGCCGGATTGCGGCGAAAGCCGGACGAGAGTCGCCTCGACCTCATTACCCGGAACGTTGGCCTCTTCTCGGAAGTCATCAGCAGCATCAGGGAGACAGGCCTCAAGGAGGGAGCCATTGTTTTCGTGGTGTCCAACCCGGTTGACATTCTCACCCAGCTCGCAACTGCCTACCTCGACCTCCCACCCGGACGCGTGATCGGACTGGGAACCATGCTCGACACGGCCCGGTTCCGTTCCCTCATTGCCTCAGAACTTGGCCTCGCTCCGACCCAGACGAAGGCCCTCATCCTCGGAGAGCATGGAGATACCATGGTCCCGATCTGGTCGTCCGCTACGGTTGGAGGGCTTCCCCTGACGGAGGTCTCTGGTTGCGATGCCAATTTCCAGCGGCAGGTCTTCGATCGTACGAAAAAAAGCGGAGCCGAAGTAATCAGTCGCAAGGGTGGAGCCGGCTGGGCAGTCGCGGCAACGATCGCCCAAGTTGCACACGCCATCGCACTGGATCGTAAGCAATTGCTCCCGGTATCCTCTCTGCTGGAAGGGGCCTACGGCCTGCGCGAGGTATGCCTGAGCGTGCCGTCCACCGTGGGCCGAGGCGGAGTTGAGGAGCACGTCGGGCTCAAGCTATGGCCGAAGGAGGAACAGGCTCTGCGCAGTTCCGCAGGGGCCCTGCGCGAAATGCTTTCCAAGGTGAGCGCCCAGGCGGGTGGCTGAAGAGCTCCCCGCAACTCCCCCGGTGAGCGACGCACCCGGAGCGCTATGGACAAGGCTGCACCCCACAGGCAAGCTCCCTCCGTGCCGAATCTTATCGACGCCGCCGACCAACTGCGAAAAGCCCTGGAGCCACTCCGCTTCTCCAAGCCCGTCACGCACACCTACAATCCCCTGGATTACGCATGGGAACGCCACTGTGACTACCTCGAGCGCTTCGGAAAGGGGCGCAAGCGCGTCCTCATGCTCGGGATGAACCCCGGCCCGTTCGGAATGGCCCAGACCGGCGTGCCCTTTGGTGAAATTCCCGCCGTGCGCGACTGGATGGGGATTTCGGGACGGGTCGGCAAGCCGGACCCGGAACACCCCAAGCGCCCCATCACGGGCTTCGACTGTGAACGCTCGGAAGTCAGCGGCCGCCGCTTGTGGGGACTCTTCGCACAACGCTTCCCTGAAGCGGGGGACTTTTTCGAGAATCACTTCGTGGCAAACTTCTGCCCACTGGTCTGGATGAAAGAGACCGGGGCCAACCTCACCCCCGACAAGATTCCTGCAGAATCCATGGCTCCGGTGGCCGAGGCCTGCCACCAGCACCTTCGCTCCGTGCTCAAAATCCTCGAGCCCCAGTTTCTCATCGGCGTCGGAGCCTACGCCCAGAAGCAACTCGCCGATACAGCCGCAGAGCTTGGCTGCACCGCAACCCTCGGCAGAATCCTCCATCCCAGCCCGGCCTCGCCTGCGGCCAACCGTGACTGGGCGGGAACCGCCACCCGGCAGCTCGAGGAGCTTGGGATCTGGTGACCCATTGACTTCCCGCCAGGGGACTCAAAAACAACCCGCGCTTACCGCAGCAGATTCCAGGCACTCACCAAGGCCTTGAGACCCGCCATCTCTATGGAGGTATCGACACCCGCACCCCAGACAATCCGGCTGTCATCGTGCTTCAACTGCACGTAGGCCGCGGCATCGGAGCTGGATCCATCCCGCAACGCGTGGGAGCGATAATCCGTCAGGACGAAATCTTTGTGGCCGTTCTCTTCCAAGGCCATCACAAAGGCGTTGATCGGGCCGTTTCCCGCCCCCTCGATCCGTTTCCTCTCCCCCTGAAGCAGGACGTCGGCACGACAGCGAACGCTTCCTCGCTCCCCTTTCTGGGGATCAAGCTCGTAGTCGAGGACGTCCAGTGGCTCGCTCACATTGACGAAGTAGTTGAAGAAGGCTTCCTTCACCTCGCTGGGATCAAGCTCCCGCCCCAGCGTGTCGGCCAGATCGTAGATCTGCTTGCCCACCTGCGGATGCATCGTCTTCGGGAGTTCGAGTCCATGCTCACGGTCGAGGATATAGGCAACTCCCCCCTTGCCCGACTGTGAATTGATCCGGATGATCGCCTCGTAGCTCCGCCCGATATCTTCTGGGTCGATGGTAAGATAGGGGACTCCCCACTTGACCACCTCTCCGCCTTTCTCCGCCAGCTCCTCGCGGCGCCGATCAAAGCCCTTCTTGATCGCATCCTGATGGCTTCCCGAAAAGGCAGTGAATACCAGCTCGCCGGCATAGGGCTGGCGCTCGGGAACAACCATTCGGGTCGTCCGCTCATAAACCTCACGGATTCGTGGCAGGTCGGTGAAATCCAACCCCGTCTCGATCCCGTGACTGTTCATGTTCAAGGCCACAACCACAATATCCAGGTTACCGGTTCTCTCGCCGTTTCCAAACAGTGTGCCCTCCACCCGGTCTGCGCCTGCGAGAAGGCCCAGCTCAGTGGCCGCAATGCCCGTGCCCCGGTCGTTGTGGGTGTGTAGCGAAATGTGCACACTGTCGCGATTCTTCACATTCCGACAGAACCACTCAATCTGGTCCGCGTGGACATTCGGAGTGGTCCACTCAACGGTGGCGGGCAGGTTCAGGATCACGGGCTTCTCTCCCGTCGGCTCCCACGCGTCCATGACGGACTCGCAAACATCGAGGGCGTATTCCAACTCCGTATCGGAGAACGACTCGGGCGAATACTCGAGGTCAATATTGGTTTCCGGGACCGAGGGAATAAGCTCCTTCACCAGACGGGCACCCTCCACCGCGATCTTCTTGATATCCTCCCGGCTCGCATCGCCAAAGGTAATGCGTCGCTGCAGGGGCGAGGTGGAATTATACATGTGGACGATGGCGTTCCTGACTCCATCGAGGGCCTCGAACGTCCGGCGAATCAGGTGCTCGCGCGCCTGCACAAGAACCTGCACCTGCACATCATCCGGGATGAGCCTGTCCTCGACCAGCCGTCGAAGAAAATTGAACTCCGTTTCGGAGGCGGAGGGAAAACCAACTTCGATCTGCTTGAATCCCACTCCCACAAGAAGCTCGAACATCTCCAGCTTCTCTTCCACGCTCATGGGAACGGGCAGCGCCTGATTCCCGTCGCGAAGATCAACCGAACACCAGGTCGGCGCTTTCGTGATCGTGCGGTTCGGCCACTGCCGATCCATCAAGCCCACCTCTGGAAAAGGCTGGTACTTTCGGATATTCCCCGTGTTCATGGTTTGATTAGGAGGGTTGGTGTGAACTCTTGTTAGAACCTTGGCAAGCGCATTGGGCACAGTCCGCCCCGAAACCCGGGAGAACGAAGTTGGACCAATACACAAATGACCGGACTAGCGTCCGAGTCGCAGCACAGAGAGAAAACGTGCCATGATCCACCTGCTCATGGGCGGACAAGTCGCACGAAGAGGGTGCGGTGTCCACCAAAAATCCACCCGGATCGCACCTGACGTCTTGCCCAACGCCCCGGGTTACCGTTGCGTAGGGCCATCGACCAGAACCTCCACGCGCGGCACCGGGCCTCGTCCCTGATCAAGGGACTCGATCGTGCCCTCGTGGCCTTTTCCGGTGGTGTCGACAGTACTCTTGTTCTCCAGCTGGCCCACCACGAGCTCGGTTCCAAAGCGGTTGCTGTCACCGCAGTCTCTCCGAGCCTGGCCCGCAGTGACCTGGCCGCCGCCAAGGATATGGCTCGTGAGATCGGAGTCGCCCATGAGCTCCTCGAGAGCACCGAGACCGAGGATCCGCGCTACCGCCGCAATGATCCGCAGCGCTGCTACTTCTGCAAGACCAACGTCTACCAGGCCCTCATCGACTTCGCCGGACGGGAAGGATTCACCTGGATCCTCGACGGAACCAATGCCGACGACCTTGGCGACCACCGCCCCGGCTTGCGGGCGGCCCGTGAGCACGGAGTGCGCAGCCCTCTCCAGGAGGCGGGAATCGGGAAAAACGAGACCCGGGCCTGGGCCCGCGAACTCGGCCTGTCCAACTGGGACCGGCCTGCCAATGCCTGTCTTTCCTCACGGGTTCCCTACGGGTCGGAAGTGACCCCCGCGAAACTGGCCCAGATTGAACAGGCCGAGGCCGCACTACGCGAACTCGGCTTTAAGGAACTGCGCGTTCGTCATCATGACCAGGTGGCGCGTATCGAGGTAACCAGGGATCAACTACCCCGTGCCATCGAGCAGGGCGATCTCATCACGGATGCCATGCGGAAGGCGGGATTCTCCTACGCGACGGTCGACCTCGCGGGCTTCCGCTCCGGCAGCATGAACGACGTCCTCAGAAACCCATGAGCCCCGAGCACCTCGAGACCCTGCTTGAGCGGGTCGCCGCTGGCGACCTCTCCACCAGCGATGCGATCGAGCAGTTGCGGGACCTGCCCTTTACCGAACTCTCTCACACAACCCTCGATACCCATCGAGAATTACGGCAAGGAGTTCCCGAAACCGTGTATGGTGCAGGCAAGAGCACCGAACAACTGGTCGACATCCTCGGCGAGCTCTTCCGCGCACACCAACGTGCGCTCGCCACACGCGTCAATCGCCGCAAGGCACGCCATGTGCTGGACGCTCTCCCGGAGGCCCGCTACAACAGCCTCTCGCGCCTCATCACCCTGGGCGAACGCCCAGAGGCCCCGTCGCAACCCTACGCCGTGGTCGCCTGTGCCGGAACCTCCGACCTTCCCGTGGCGGAGGAAGCTTCGCAGACCCTCGAGTTTCTCGGGCACCGGGTCGAACGCCTCACCGATGTCGGGGTCGCAGGCATTCACCGACTCTTCAGCAAACTTGAAAAACTCCGCGGCGCCCGGGTGATTCTGAGTGTCGCCGGGATGGAGGGGGCCCTCACCAGCGTGATCGGAGGACTGGTCTCCGTCCCGGTCATAGGCGTTCCCACCACTGTGGGCTACGGCGTTTCGCGGGGAGGGGAAACCGCCCTGCACGCCATGCTGTCCTCCTGCGCCTCCGGCGTCGCTGTAGTCAATATCGACAACGGATTCGGGGCCGCCATGGTCGCTCATGCCATTCTGCAGGGCGGCAACTGCTGAGCATCGGTTACAGGCCCCTTCCCGCTGCCCCGATCCTCCCGCCGGGAAGCCCGAGCCCTCCAGGCCATGAGCCTCCTTTCTGCCCGCCGGCTGAAGATTTCTGTCGGCGCTGCAGGTTGGGGCTTTCCTCCCCTGACTTTCATGCTTCCAATCCTCTTCATGCGCACGGCCTACTTCGACTGCATTGCGGGAGCCAGCGGGGACATGATGCTCGGAGCCATCGTGGACGCCGGACTCCCGGCCACCGAACTGGAGGCGGAGCTCTCCAAGCTTCACCTCAAGGACTTTCACCTTCACATCAATCGCGTGTCGAAGAATGCCTTCAGCGCAGTCAAGGTGGATGTCCACGTCCACGATGACGCCCCCGAACGCCACCTCGCTGATATCCGCAGAGTCGTCGAGGATAGCTCCCTGTCGGACCGGGTGAAGGCAACCGCCATCCGGATCTTCACCAGGATCTGTGAAGCGGAGGCCGCCATCCACGACTCCACCGTCGACAAGGTACACCTTCATGAGGTGGGTGGCGTTGATGCCATTGTCGACGTCTGCGGTGCGCTGGCCGGTCTGGAAGCACTCGGCATCGAACAGGTTCAGGTGTCGCCCTTCCCACTGGGTCGGGGTTTCGTGACCGGCGCCCACGGCCAGATCCCCCTTCCCGCTCCCGCCGCCCTCTCGCTCATGAAGGGGTGCCCGGTCGCTGGCTCCTCGATTGACGCAGAGCTCGTCACCCCGACCGGAGCAGCGGTCCTCTCCGAAGTGGCCGACGGGTTCGGACCGATCCCAGCCATGAACCTGGAATCCATCGGCTACGGCGCGGGCAGCAACGACCTCGAGATTCCCAATGTCCTGCGCCTCATCGTGGGAGAATCGGCAGGAACCTCGGGCCTGCTGACCGAGACGCTCGTCCAACTCGAAACCAATCTCGATGATGAGTCCCCGGAACTCGTGGGGTATCTGGCGGGGAAGCTCATGGAAGCAGGTGCTCTCGACGTCTCCGTCGTTCCCGCCCAGATGAAAAAGGGCCGGCCGGGGGTCCTGCTGCAGGTCCTAGCCAAGCCCCCGCACGCGGACTCTCTCTCACACCTTCTTTTCCATGAAAGCTCGACGCTGGGAGTCCGGCGCCGGGAAGTGCAACGCGACTCGCTTCCCAGGCGCAGTGAGGCGGTCGACACCAAGTACGGCAGGATCCGGGTCAAGATCGCCTCCCTCCCCGGGGGGCAGTCACGCGTCACCCCGGAGTATGAAGACTGCCGTCAGGCAGCCGAGGAACACGGAACTCCCCTGCGCGACATCTACCACCACGTCGAGCACGAGGCCGCCCACGCCCTCCACCTCCCCCATTCCCATGCCCCTGGACATTCCCACTCCTCCGATCACAGCCATACTCACGATCACGGGCACTCCCACCCAGAAAAGGAACAGGATCCTGAATGAGGCAGGAGGCCGGGAAAAAAACCACCTGCGCGGCCCCCCACGAACTTCATATGACCGAACTCCTCCTTAATGAGGACATCTACCGCCGCGTGATTCTCGGGGCCGTCCCGGAGGCACGCAAGTTTCTCTGGATTGTCACCGCTGACCTTAAGGACATGCACGTCGAGAAGGGCAGGCACTACGTTCCCTTCATCGAGGTGATGCGCGACCTCGTGGAGGAGGGTGTCAGCGTACGGCTCATGCACGCCAAGGAACCTGGACCGCGCTTCCGCAAAGACTTTGACAAGTATCCTCTCCTGGTCGAAAGCGAACTTTTCGAACGCGTTCTCTGCCCCCGCATTCACACCAAGTCCATCATCATCGATGGCAAAGTCGCCTTCGTAGGCTCTCCCAACCTGACCGGAGCCGGGATGGGTGGAAAATCGCGCGATCGACGCAATTTCGAAGCGGGTTTGCTCACCGATGAGCCGAGGCACATTGACGAGCTCATGGCCTGGGTCGACGCGCTTTATCTGGGAGAGCCGTGCCACACCTGTCAGCGCCGGGAGGTCTGCCCCGACCCCATTGCCTGAGACCGGTTATCGTTCGCCAAACGCACCCCCCGGCTTTGGCCTTGGTAATCACCCGGACAACCCTTGCAGGCCTGCGGATTGCCTTCCATGGACTGACTCACCATCAAAGCCTGCGCAGTCCCCACGGGCCGCCGGCTGGCTTGCAGGGAGAGTCGAAGGCATCTTTCCCACCTGCTTCCAGTGACATGAGCTGAGTGCCCCTCCCCTGGGGCCTGTATTTTACCGTTTCCTCGCCGAAAGGCGGGTGTAGCATGTGCTCGTGCTTCAAATCGTCTTCAACGAAATCAGCGCAGCCGAGATATCCCAGCTCGATACGCTCGAGCAGCTCGCGCTCCTCGATGAGTTCAAGGTTTCCGAAGACGATCTCGCGCACCTCGAGGACGAACGCTTCGGCAGGATCGCGCGTGATGGCAGGGTTCTCTACCGGTTTCGTTCCCAGGACTGGCGCTTTTACTTCGAGGTCCTCGAGGACCACGTGATGGTCCACCGCGTCCTTCACAAGAACACGTTTCAGGACTTTCTGTTCCGGTCCAAGCTGCCTTTTAGCCGCGAGGACGAGGAACTGGCACAATCCAAGCAATTCTGGCGCCTTATCGAAGAGGGCCGTAACGCCCAGGCGACCTGAAAGCCTCGCGGCAGCAGCCCGCATGTCAAAACCCGGGGCTCACACCCTGGGTCTGCCTTCCTCCTGGCCGGAGGAGAACGCCCTTCCCGTCCAAGCCGTCGCCGGCAACGAACTATCCTTCCTCTTCCTCGGGCGCATCTTCTCCCGACTCGTCTTCCGCAGGCTTCGCCTTGGGCTGGACCTTGGGCTTGCTGTCTTCGCGGTAGCGAAGGAAAGAAGCATATTCAGAAGGCAGGGCCTTGCCTCCACCCAGCGATTTGGTCCAGAGATCACACATGGCCACCCCTTCCTGAAGGAGGAAATACCCGGGAGAATTCACATCTTCGTCCTCAGTTCCCCAGAGCTGGATCGCCAGCCGAACGTCATCATTGGCCTTGATGATGCGCAGGCACGCGAGGGCCGCCGCCTGAGTGAGTTCCTCCGAGGCCGTGTAGTCCGCTGTAAACGCCCCGTTGAACGCAATGAGGGCGTCGGTGTCACGGCCCAGCCCCTCAAGGGCAAGGCCATGGCAGTACTTGATCTGCGCCACATGGGCCCCAATCCACTTTTTCTTCTCCAATACTTCCTGGGCCAGCGAATCCAGACGGGCCCAGCTCTTGGTGCGCACCGCATCCCAGACGGCATAGACTTCCAGCTGGTCACGCTGGTGGCCTCTCACCAGGGAACCAAACTGGTAACCGTCGAGCAACTTCTTGAGGGACTCCAGGTCGAACATCTTTCGGCACGTTTCCAGCTCGTAGAAGCCCGCCAGCGTTCCGTAATTCCCCTTGAGGTTGTCGAGCTTGTCGTAGGCCTCCTTGCACTCCGCGAATTTCTCGCGGGCACCCCGGTAGTCGCGACTTTCGTAGAGCTCCACTGCCTCCTTGAAAATCGGCGGCTCGAAGAAGTAGACCGATTTGACGGTCGTGCGCTTGATCCGGTTCCGGTTCAGACTCTGTGGCGTAGTCTTGTACTCAATCTGGGTCGAACTGGCCGCCGTGATCCAGACCTTCATCATGTCATCCTGACCGTTCACCGGCTCGGTATAGACGAGAAGAGCGAGGGCATCTGCCGCGCTGAGCCTGACAAGCGAGGCGGTCAGGAAAATAGTTCCGAGAATCAGTTTTTTCATGGTTCCAATCAGTTGGTGGTTTTCGCTCCGTCCTGGTTACTTCTTCTCCTTCTCTTCCACGATCTTGGTCACCGAGCTGTCATCCTCGTAACTCTGCACGAGGTCCGCCACTTCCTGCCAGAGCTCCTTCTCCTCATCCTTCACGTTCGGGTTGTTCATGAGGTGCTTGGTGGACTCCCGGTACTTGTAGCCGATGGTATAGGCCTGCTGATGGTCGTCCCCCGTATTGCGCGTCCAGACAAGTTCCATCACGCGCTTCATGGCCGGAGCAGAAACTTCCAGCAGACCTGTATAGCCGGCCCACGTGTTGTTGTAGGCGACAATGGCATCTTCCTTCATTCCCCGCTTGTCGTAGGACTGGGAAAGCATGAAGGAAACCTTCCCGGAATAGCGCCGGTAGCCCTCGGTGGTCAGGTATTCCTTGGCCCGGGTGGTTACGTCATCCCAATCCCCCTTTTCCGCCAGGATTTCGACAATCCGGAACAACGCGCGCTCCTGCTGCTTCTTCTGTGGGGCATTCTTGAAGACGTGCTCAAGACTCTGCACCGCCTTGAGCTTTTCAGCCGGGCTGGCGGAACCGCCCAGGATATCCGCCAGGCCGAAGTTGGCATTGAAGCGATAACTCTGGTCCTCCCGTCCCACCACCTCGTTGTAGTAGGGAAGCGCCGCCCGGGGAGTTCCCGTCTTCTCCCGCAGGTAGTCCCCCACGCGGACGAGCACATAGTTGGTGAGTTGCGTCGGTTGAAATTCGCTCTTCAAGTCCCGGAAGAGCACTCCCACCATGGCATCGGCGAGGCGCTTGTCGTCGGGATTCTCTTCCTTGTCAGCCTTCTTGCTCTTCTCTTCAAAGACGGTGATAAGTGCGATCCGGAGCAGGGCCTGCGCTTCCCGGTTTCCCGCGTCAATACCGGGGAACGTGTAATAGTGCTCCTTGAGTTCCTTCTCGCTGTGGTTCTTGAGGTAGGCCCGGGTGTAGGAGTTGATCGCCTCTTCCAGTCCGAAGGCGCCAGGGACGGAAGCCAGCTCGGCAATCACGGTCTGCAGGTTCTCGAGGGCTTCCGCTTCCCGGCCCACCTCCGTGAGGGGGTGCACCCCGGCCACCGCCGTCTGAGCCTTGTAGGGCGAAGCCGATCCGTGATCCTTCCAGAATTCGTCATAGTAAGGCACCGCATCCTTCACACGCGGGTTCTCTTCCTTGCCCCGCTTCTCCTGGCCGAGAAGTCCCACCAGGTAAAAGAGCGACTCCCCCACCACGATGGTATTCTCCCGGCGCTTGGCCAGTTCCATGGCCTTCTTGTAATAGCCCTCAGCGGGATCCCATTCTTCCTGCGTCTGCAGGACGTTGCCCTTCAGGTTGAAGGCCATGTCCATGATGTCACTGTTGGGGAACTCGCTCTCCAGACGGTTCAGTTTGACCAGGGAGGGGTCCAGCTCGTCCTCCGCGAAATGGCAGTTGGCCCGGTCGTAGAGGGCGAAGGGAAGGTAGATGTTCTTGCCCGGGTCCGGATACTTGGACAGGAAGTCGTCGAGAAGCTCGGCTGCCTTGCCCCAGTACTGCAGGCGGGAAAGGTTGGAGGCTTGGAAGTAGAGAGATGCCATCCGGAACTGGCTCTTCTCGTACATGTCCACATGGTCATCCAGGAACTTGCGGGCCTGGTCATACTGTCCCGTGTAATAGTAGCTGCCACCCAGGACATGCAGGCAGATATCGTGCTGCTTGGAGGGCGAGGCAAGCTTGGGCAGCATGATGGTTGCGACCTCGATACACTTCTCGTATTCCCCCTCCATGAAGAGGCTGGTCAGCATCATGCTGCGCACCGACTCCACGTGCTTGCTGTCCGGGTACGTCTTGAGGAAGAGGCTTCCGTATTTCTCGGTCACCAGCACCTCTCCGATGATGGCGGACGTGCGGACCAGGTTGTAGAGATACTCCTCCCGCTTCTTGGACTTGTTGTAGTAGAGCTCAAGCTGCTCGTAGGCGGCAAAGGCTCCCCGCACATT
Source organism: uncultured Roseibacillus sp. (assembly GCA_963935445.1). Taxonomy (GTDB): domain Bacteria; phylum Verrucomicrobiota; class Verrucomicrobiia; order Verrucomicrobiales; family Akkermansiaceae; genus Roseibacillus_B. Next base: position 50 of record CAWWCX010000071.1, on the reverse strand, counting down.
CTTATGCTGCTCATGAATGTAGGCGGTGGCGGCAGTCGCGATCACCTCAT
>CAWWCX010000070.1:0-13232 GCA_963935445.1 uncultured Roseibacillus sp. | reverse complement strand
GCTGCTGGGATCTCGACGGGAAGGAAGTATGGCGAACGGGCGATGACCCCTTCATGGGGCGTGGCGGATGCCTCTATGCCGATGGAATGCTCATCATTCAGGACGGAGAAAAGGGCACCCTCCGTCTCGTCGAACCGAGCCCGGGAGGTTTCAAACTCCTCGCTGAGGCCAACGTTTTCGGCTCCGATCTCACCAGCAAGAAGGACCTCAAATTCTGGAGTCCGATGGCCCTGAGTGATGGCCAACTCTACATGCGGGGGCAGGGCCGCCTGCTTTGTATCAGCTTGAAAAAATAAACCACAGCCACCCACTAATACGATGAGAACACTTCTCCTCCTCGCCACTTTCTTCCCGCTTCTCGCTAACGCCAGGCAACCCAACATCGTCTTCATCTTCAGCGATGATCACGCCCCCCACGCCATCGGCGCCTACGACGGCTGGCTCAAGAGTGTCAATCCCACGCCGCATATCGACCGCCTTGCTTCCCAGGGCATGCTCTTCCGGAAAAGTTTTTGCACCAACTCGATCTGCGGGCCGAGCCGGGCAGTCATCATCACCGGCAAGCACAGCCACAAGAACGGCTTCATGAACAACGGGAACAACTTCGACGGCTCCCAGCAGACGTTCCCCAAACTCCTCCAGAAGGCAGGCTACCAGACTGCCATGTTCGGCAAGTGGCATCTCAAGTCACAGCCACAGGGCTTCGACAAGTGGATGGTCCTCCCCGGTCAGGGCCTCTACTACAACCCCGACCTCCTCACCCCCGAGGGGAAGGTCATGATCGAGGGCCACTGCACCGACGTGGTGACTGACCTCGCGGTCGACTGGCTCAAGAAAGGGCGTAACCAGGAAAAGCCATTTCTCCTGATGTGCCAGCACAAGGCTCCTCACCGGAACTGGATGCCGGCCCTGCGCCACCTTCATCTCTGGGCCGACGAGGACCTTCCGGAACCCGCCACCCTGTTTGATGACTGGAAGGACAATGCCAGTCCCGCCCGCTGGCAGGAACTGGAGATCGACGGACACATGGATCTCCAGTTCGATCTCTTCTATAACCTCACGCCCGCCTACAATGGTGCTGCCCGCCGGGGAATGTTCGACAAGTCCGCCTGGCGTAACATGTCACGAATGACGCCGACCCAGCTCACCGCCTGGCGTGACCATTATGAACCCCGCGATGCAGCTCTCAAGAAGGCGAACCTCAAGGGAAAGGACCTCGTCCGCTGGAAATACCAGCGCTACGCCAAGAACTACCTCCGTTGTGTTCGTGGCGTGGACGAGAGCGTGGGAACTCTCATGCGTACTCTCGATGAAATGGGCCTCGCCGACAATACCATCGTGGTCTACTCTTCTGACCAAGGATTCTATATCGGCGACCACGGCTGGTTCGACAAACGCTGGATGTACGAGGAATCCCTCCTCATGCCACTCGTCATCAAGTGGCCCGGGGTGACCCAGCCCGGGGCGGTTGACGATAAGCACCTGGTCCAGAATCTCGACTACGCCGAAACCTTCCTCGAGGCCGCGGGAGTCGAGATCCCCGGGGACATGCAGGGCCGTTCCCTCGTTTCCATCCTCAAGGGCGAGGCCCCGGCGGACTGGCGGGACAGCATCTACTATCACTACTACGAGTATCCAAGCGTGCACCAGGTTCCCCGCCACAACGGGATCCGCACCGACCGCTACAAGCTCATCCAGTTCTATGAGTTCGGCGAGTGGGAGTTCTACGACCTGCAGGAGGATCCCGATGAACTCCGGAATCTCTACAACGACGAGAAGTATGCCGCCCAGATCTCCAAGATGAAAAACCGCCTCGAGGGACTTCGCGAGAAGTATGAAGACAACTCGGTCGGCCCCCTCAAACCAGAGGCCTGGCGCAAGAAACACCGGACCAAGCAGTTCAGAGTGGTGGACCAGCTGTGAGCGGCCGGAATGGCCGGCAGGTTTCCGTCCGCTGCGGAAAACCTGCCCGTCCAGGCGGTCAGTAGTCCATGCATGCCGGGTGGCACCATCTGCCCGTCTCTTGACCCGCCCGGCCTGCCGGAGTATACCCTTGCGAACCCGCATATGATTCTCCGACCCATGCTTCTCCCGGCTGTGGTGGTCAAAGCCACCCTGCTGATGTCCTGTTACCCGGGCGCTCTGCAGCACCCCACGAACTCCGGCTATCTTGCCGGAATAGGAGTATCCAACACCGCTCCCAACGGGCCGCAGAACCCGGCCGAGGCCTCCAAGTTCTGGGACGGCGACTCCCTTAGCGGCCCGGCCACCATCCACATTGTCCGCTCCGAGCAGAAAGCTTATTTCTACAAGGGCGACCAAATGGCCGGGGTAACACCCGTCTCCACCGGCAGTTCGAAATACACCACTCCGCCCGGGACCTTCAAGGTCTCCCAGAAGGCTGCCGACTACGCTTCCCGCACCTATGGGACAATCGTCGACATTGCTACCGGAACCGTCCTCAACGACGACGCTGACTCACGCAAGGACAAGCCCGGACCCGGCCAACAGTTCGTGGGCGCTCCCATGCCCCACTTCCTGCGCTTCAACCATGGAATCGGCATGCACGCAGGACACCTTCCGGGATACGCCGCCTCCCACGGCTGCGTGCGGCTCCCTGCCGACATGGCCAGGAAATTCTTCGAGCACGCTGAGGTCGGCACTCCCGTCATCGTTGAGTAACTCTCCTCTGCAAGTGTCTGTATTTCCCACTTCGAACTTACTCCCTCGAACTTGAAACCGTGGACATGCACAGTCTGGTCATGACCGTCATCGGCCCGGATCGTCCCGGTCTGGTAGAGGAGCTCTCCGCAACAGTGGCCGCTCATCACGGGAACTGGCTGGAATCGCGGATGTCACGCCTGTCCGGCCACTTCGCCGGTCTTCTCCGGGTGGAATGCCCCGAGGAGGAGAGCACCCGGCTCCTGGAGGCGCTCCAAGGCCTGCGCGACCTGAGCGTCAGCATCTCCCGCGAGATCACGACCGAGTGCGAGCGGCCACGCAAGATCTCCTTCGAGGTGGTGGGCAACGACCGCCCCGGAATCGTGCAGGAACTCTCCTCTGCCATCGTACGGGCGGGAGGAAATGTGGAAGAACTGGTCAGCGATCTGGAATCGGCACCGCATGCGGGTCACCAGGTCTTTCGGGCCACCGGTTCGGTAGCGGTAGCAACTGACTTTGACGACGCGGGCCTCGTCACCGCCCTTGAGGCCCTTGGTCCTGATCTCGCTGTGAGCCTTGAGGAGTGACCGGAGGTCCTTCCCCGGACAGACATTCCTTCGGCCACCAGTATCGATGCAGGCAAAGCCCCTGCGGCCTGTCCTTCAGGGTATCGCCGCCTTGGCCTCCGCGCGGATGTTTAAGATCTCCCATCCGTCCGCCCTCGGGGCGCAGGAGATCGAAAAACCTTGAATTCTACTCGTGCCCACAGCATGCATTCTTAGGTAGTGACCACTGCCGATGAGACCCCGCCGGAGAACCACTCCGTAATCGACATCCTTCTCGTCGAGGACAATGAGGCAGACATCCAGCTCATGGTCGAAATTCTCAAAGAGGGGAAGATTCCAAACGATTTTCGTGTCGTTACAGATGGGGAAGCTGCCCTTGCCTACGTCAGGGCAGAGCCACCCTATGAAAATGCCAGCGCTCCGGGGATCATCTTTCTCGATCTCAATCTCCCTAAAAAAAGTGGCCACGAAGTCCTGGCCGAAATCAAATCCGATCCCGCCCTACGACGTATTCCCGTAGTGGTCATGTCTTCTTCGGAGGATTCGGAAGATATTGCTGCCGCCTACGACCAACACGCGAACTGCTTCATCACGAAGCCATCCGATCTCGATGAATACATGAAGGTGGTCAACACCGTACGCGCCTTCTGGCTTACAATTGTGAGTCTTCCCCCGGAACAGGCCGACCACTGAGCCGTCCAGCACCGGGACCATCCACAGAGACCGGGGCTGACCGTCAAGGCGGAGGGTCGGGGATACCCCCTCGCGTCACATCGCGAGAAAGTTGCCAAGAAGCTTCTTTCCTCCCTCTGTCAGAATCGACTCGGGGTGAAACTGGACTCCGTGCACCTCGTGCTCACGATGGCGCACGCCCATGACGAGGCCATCGCACCACGCCGTTGCCTCCAGGCAATCGGGCAGGGACTCACTACGCACTATGAGAGAGTGATAACGGGTAGCCTCGAAGGGGTTGTCCAGCCCCTCGAACACGCCCTGTCCATCATGCTCGATCAGGGAAGTCTTCCCATGCATGAGCTGATCAGCCCGGACCACCTCTCCCCCGTAGACCTGACCAATCGCCTGGTGGCCGAGGCACACCCCGAGAATGGGAACGGAGGCCCCCAGTTCGCGAATGACCTCACAGCTTACGCCCGCCTCGTTCGGAGTACAGGGACCCGGCGAAATACAGATGCGTTCCGGTTCAAGATCGCGAACACCATCCACCGTGATCTCGTCATTGCGCCGCACCTCCATTTCCGCTCCCAATTCGCCAAAAAACTGGACCAGGTTGTAAGTGAAGGAATCGTAATTATCGATGACGAGAAGCATGCTTGCGAGAAAGTAGATGATTCGGAGGTTGGAGATCCGGCTCGGCTCTCACGCCTCCAACAATACAGGTTCACTAATCCACAAATTGACCATTAGTCCTCCAGCGTTCTGGCCAACCCGATCGCCCGCAGCATCCCCATCGCCTTGTTGACAGTTTCATTGTATTCGTATGCAGGATCGCTGTCAGCCACCACGCCCGCACCAGCCTGAACGTAGACCCGGCCGTTCTTCAGGAGACAGGTCCGCAGGGCGATACAGGAGTCGTGCGCGCCGTCCCATCCGAAATAGCCCACCGCCCCGGCATAGGCGTTGCGCTTGTTGCACTCCAGTTGATTGATGATCTGCATGGCCCGGATCTTGGGTGCACCACTCACCGTCCCTGCCGGAAAGGTCGCCCTCAGGACATCATAGGAACTGTGCCCCGGAGACAACTGTCCGGTCACATTCGATACGATGTGCATGACGTGGCTGTATCTCTCCACCATCATGAAGTCGTCCACCTCCACCGTTGCGTGGGCAGCAATCCTTCCAACGTCATTGCGAGCGAGGTCCACCAGCATGACATGCTCGGCACGCTCTTTCTCATCAGCCAGAAGGTCGGCTGCCAGGGCATCGTCCTCCTCCTTCGTCTTCCCCCGCCAGCGAGTCCCCGCGATCGGCCGGATATCGATACGGCCATCCACGCATCGGACATGCACTTCGGGAGAACTGCCGACCAGTGAGAATTCACCCAGTTCAAGGATGAACATGTACGGCGACGGGTTGACATGACGCAGAGCACGGTAGAGGTCGATCGGAGCCGCCTCGAAAGGCGCTTCAAAGCGCTGACTGGGCACTACCTGGAAGACATCCCCAGCTGCAATGTAATCCTTGGCCTGGCGGACCATGCCCTCGTACTGCTCCTGCGTGGTATTACTTACCGGTTCGGGTGTGACCGATTCCCGGAGTCCATTCAGGGCGGGCACATGCAGCGGCCGGTCCAGGATCTCGATGAGAGAAGCCACCCGTCCCACCGCATCATGGTAGGCTTCCTCCGGAGAGGCGTAATCGCCCAGCATGGCATTGGCGACCACCAGGAGACGGCGTAGTTTGTGATCAAAGAGCAGCACCGTGTCCGTGATCAGGAAGATTGCCTCCGGCAGACCGAGATCGTCGGAGGGCGGGTCCCCGATCGTCGGCTCGAATTGCCGGACTGCATCGTAGGCCAGGTAACCCACCGCTCCACCGAAGAATGGCGGGGCGTCGCCGTGTGTCACCGGCTTGTAGCGCGCCATGAGTTTTTCCAGCTCAACGAGGAGATCTCCCTCGATTTCGATTACTTCCTCCTCGCTGCCACGCCGGATACGGACCTCGTTGCCTCGAGCCTCAAACACCCGCTGCGGACCACTGCCTACAATGGACCAGCGTCCACTCGCATCCGTGCTCTCCGCACTCTCCAGCAGGAAGGCGTGCTGCCCGTCCCGGATTTTCAGATAGGCCGAGAGAGGCGTTTCAAAATCGGCAGCCAGCTGGGCATAGACCGGCACAACGTTGCCCTTTTCCGCAAGGGCACGGAACTCCTCCAAGGACGGTTTGACAGCCGGAAGCGACAAGGGGCGAGAGCATGACCGGGAACGGCCGAAGCGCAACGGTTAAAAGCTCCCGGGCAGGCACCCTCTTACGAGACTCACCTTGTTATCCAAACGCAAGATCCAGCTGGTCCATGGTTCGCACGCTGGCGGACTCGGGCTCCTCTTCGCCCGGGACCTCCACCCAGGGCGTCGGCTGATCCTGGGTGGCCACGTGGACATCAAGATGCCGGGATGGAGATACCGCCCGTATCAACGCCTCCGCTCGTTCCGGACAATTACAATCCTGGCTCAGGTGTCCCAACACCACCGTCTCAAGCCCGTGCTCCAACAAGCCTCTCACCAGATCGGCGGTCTGCGCATTGGAAAGATGTCCATGGCGGGATGCAATGCGCTGCTTGATCGACCAAGGGCGCTTGCTGTCGTTTTCCAGCATATCCTGGTCATAATTGGATTCCACGAAGAGGGCCGCCACTCCGCGAAGACGGTCGCGAACAAGGGTGGTTACATGCCCGAAGTCCGTCGCGAAACCAAATGTCGAGCCGTGGGCCTCACAAACAAATCCAACCGGGTCCACCGCATCGTGGGGAAGCGCAAAGGAGTTGATCGTGAACGCCCCCACCCGGAACGGCTGGCCACGCTGAAACACTCTCCATTCGATCTGGCCTCCACAGCCGTCCTGCAGGGATTCCCGCGTCAGTGCATTGGCATACACCGGGACCGGGCGCTTGCGCAAAAAAACCTCCAACCCTCTCGCGTGGTCGCTGTGCTCGTGGGAAAGAAGGATGCCGTCCAAAGAATCGGGTTCGATCTCGAGAAGAGCCAAACGCTGGCAGAGCTGCTTGGCACTCAGCCCCGCGTCAATCAGGATGGCACTTCCGCGAGACTCGACCACCACGGCATTTCCGCCGCTGCCGCTTCCCAGAACCGCCAGCCTCATACGCTGGGCAGGTTACGGTTCTCATTCCACGCGCGCGAGATCGAAATTCAGCCGCCCCATCCCGGTTTTCGGTTATTCCCAATTGCTCCCATCCTGTGCTACACTCCCCGTGGGCCTCTCAGCCCATTCCTGCCCTCCTTCACCAGATCTTAATCTTCGCCTTTTCCATTGAAATCCGTCCACCTGTTCCGCTGGCTGCACCACTTCAAGGCGCTGGCCCTTGCGACTCTCGCCCTGGCGGTTCTCGGTTCCTGTATCGGTCTTTACATGCTGAACCGCCACGGCTTTGCCGGTCGCTGGAGCGAACGGATCGAAGCCGAGCTGGCGCGCCGCGGAATCCACGCCGAGCTCGAAAGCGTCCGCTTTTCACCTACCCGCGGCGTGATCGCCAAAAAAGTGCGCTTTTTTACGGATGGCGACCGGGACACCGAGTTCGCCCGCATTCCCGTCCTTCGCTTTGACGTTGATCGCGGCAAGGCCTTCCGGGGTGAGTTGCAAATCAGGAGCGTCCACCTGCAGGAGGCCCGGCTCTCCGTTCCGATTGGGGAGGGTGAATTCCTCCAAATTGATGACCTGACCGGGCGAGCAAGCGTGAACCGCAACAACCGTCTCCGCCTCGAAGCGGATCGCGCAACCTTGGGAGGAATGCAGTTCCAGCTTAATATCGAACTGGGCGGCTTCGAACTTTCCAATCTCCGCGGCGGCGAGGACCGGACCACCAGCGAGCGCAGGGCCGGTTTCGCCAGGGATCTCCTTGATGAACTCGCAAGCTGGTCCTTTCCGGAATCTACTCCTCCCCGTCTCGAGCTCCATATCAAGGGCAACCTCGACCGCCCCGCTGGAATCCGTACCAGCATTCTACTGAGCGCCTCCGAAGTCACCCGGCGCGAGTATACGATGGAAGACGTTCGCCTCTCCGGAATCCTCGACAATCGAACTCTCAGCATCACCGAACTGCGCTTCTCGGATGGAGCGGGTGAGCTGACTCTGCAAGCGCACTACGACCTCGCAGACCGAACCGGCGGCTACGAGGGCAGTTCCTCGATTCAGATCGCGGACCTGCTGCGCAATGGACTGGATGACGACACCCTCGCCCAATTCATGTCTCCGCGCGCCCCCAGCCTCAGAGCCCGGGGAAAGTTCGCTCTCACTGATGAGGGCCTCCGCCTGAGCGCGATCGGTTCACTGTCCTGCGGATATTTCCGCTTCCTTGGTATTCCCTTTGAACAGATTGACACCGAATTCTCGTGGCAGAACGGTAACGTCTATCTCCGCAACCTCATCGTCAGGCACGAGCACGGGGAACTGGCAGGCGAGGTCAAGATGCAGGACGATCTCATCCAGTACCGCGCCCGCACGAGCCTGCCCTTCTCCGCATACAAACCTTTCATCCAGGAGGAAAGTGGTCTCGCAAGTTCACTCGCTCACAGCACATTCACTGGCAAAAGCCGCATTCTCGTGGATACCCGGGGCTCCATCCAGCGCAGCAACCTCCGCGACTGGGATGCCACTGGATCCTTCCGGATTGAGAACTTCTCCTACAATGACGTGCCCATCGTCCTCGCAGCTGCCGACTTCTACATAACTCCACTCGACTCGATCTTCGACAATGTGGAGGCGGTCTTCGACTACCGGGAATACGGTCAACCCCGCTCCCGGAACAAACCCGCCTCCGGCACCATGCGGGCGCGCCAGATCCACTACGACGCCGAAGCCCGCCTCACCAGCCTGACCGAACTCGAGGGCCGGGCCTGGCCCGGCCCGGTCCTGAGACTCTTCATGCCGGTTACTGCTGGAACCGTAGAGCGGAACTACCGCTTCCGCGATCCACCCGGGCTGTCCGTCAATGGTGTAATTGATCACCTCGACCCGGGAGAGCGGACAGATGTCCTCACCGAGATCGAGGCAGAGGGGTTGACGGACTATACCTTCCTCGAGAAGCCACTTGAACTAGCCGACCTCACCGCCAGGGTGCGCTCCCGTCATCTCCGGAACGATGTCCTCAACCTTTCGATGAGAACCCTTGGGGGGACCATCCAGGGGGAGGTCATCCATCACTCGGAGCCAAACCGGGTGTCCGCCCGCCTGCAGCTTCAGGATCTCGATACCGCCCGGCTGGGCCGCACCTACCAGCTTCCCAAACCCGCCCCCGGTTCGCTTACCGCGTTCATCTCAGCCGAGGCGACGGAAGAACAGGTTGAGAATGGCAACGGCCAATGGAAGGCCAGCGGAACCTGCACCCTCGGCAGCTCCAGCTACAATGGTGTGGCCTTCACTGGCGGCACGACCAGGTTTCAGGCCGATTCCGAAGGATCCACCTGGACGGAAGGGAAGCTGAACTTCGATTACTCGAGCTACCCCCCCTACCAGCAGCATGGTGGCCCGGAAAGTGCGGATGTTGAATTCGAGCGCATCCAGTTCAAGCGGACAACCGGGTTGACCGAACTCGAAAATCTGCGCGGAACAGCCTGGCCCGCTCCAATACTCCGCCTGTTCGATCCCGAGGCCGCTGATTTCGTCGAAAGCACGTTCGGGTTTCACCGGGCCCCGGTGATCAGGAGCACCGGCCGCTACGATCACCAAAAAAATGGAACCCGCACTCTTTTTGAGTCGAGCGTAACCAGCGAAGACGTCATCGACTACAAATTCCTGGGTCGGACGCTCCAACTTACCGGGGCTACCGCCCGAATCACGACCTCTCCGAGGCGACACGAAGTGACGGACCTCTCCCTCCAGGCCTTCGGGGGAACCGTGGGCGGAAAAGTCACCGTCACCACGGATCCGGAAAACCCCTCCCGCACCAATGCTGGAATCCGCTGGGACAACCTGAGCCTCGAGAACATTGGCCGCACCTTTGACTTCGAGAAAGCGGCCCAGGGATCCATAACCGGGCGCATTGACTTCACTACGCTCGCTGGCCAAACCGACTCCTTCAATGGCGAGGGTGTGATCGGCCTTCGCGATGGGCAGCTCTTCAACGTTCCCGTCTTCGGGCCTCTCTCCCCTCCCCTCGGAACCGTCCTCGGGCGGACATTCAGCCACGAGCAGGCCCGCGATGCCTCCGCCAGTTTCGTTTTCAGAAATGGCGTGGCCTTTACCCAGGACTTCCTCACCTCCACGCCCTCCACCACCTTCGTCGGCGAGGGCTCGGTCGACCTGGTCCGGAAACAGGTGGACCTCACCATGCGCATGAACGCCCGGGGCCTGCTCGGGCTGGTCACCCTTCCAATCACCCCTCTCAAAGGATTCTTCCAGTTCCGTGGCCAGGGCCCCTTGAAGAAACCGGTCTGGAGCGCTGCCCCCTTCACGCAACCCGCAGGTGGACCTGCACACCCGATCTTCAAGGACCCCCCTCGCGCCCAGGTTGTCCCCGAGCGGTAGCAGGGTGATGATCCTGCCCCGGCTGGCGACTTTGTCCCCTGCGCACTCCCTCGAGCTTGCGCCCCGGCACAATCTACGGCACGGTGACGGCATTCAGAGGCTTCCGGCCACCCTGCCGGCCTGAAGCCCACCACAGCCAGCCAGAACAATGAGCGAACCCTTTACACAAAAAGAGGAGCATTCCGAAGAGAGTCCATCCATCCAGCAGGCGGCCAACGACCTGCGGGAAGCAGCTGGTGAAAATCCTTCCCAAGGCTCTGAGGAGCGCGCCCAGCAGCTCAAGGAATCTGCGGCCCAGAAAGCGCAGCAGTTCAGAGATTATGCCGGCGAAAAAGCCAGCCAGATCGCGGATGCGGCGGGAGAGAAGGCCGCCCAGTTCAAGGGGGTCGCCGGAGAGCAGTGGGAAGAAACCCGCATCAAGGCCCGCGAAGTCCACGCCGACTTTGAAGAATACATCCGACAACATCCGACTCAGTCCGTCCTCGTTGCAGCTGGGGTTGGATTCCTCCTCGGTCTGATCGTTCGCCGCTAGGATCCGCCCCGGCGGCCGAGATCTCTTCCGCGCCCTCCTCTCCCCTTCGCCCTTGCGACAACGCCATGCCCGGCTGGTTTCAGAGTGCAGGCTCCTCCGATTCCCCGGCGGACGACCACCAGCAGGACCCAGCCGCAGAATCGGCCCGGCGATTCCGTGAAGAACTGAGCGATCATCTCAAGGCCCGGGCCGAACTCCTAGCCCTCGAGGCTGGTGAGGCCGGCGAAGTGGTTGCTCGCAAGGGCTTCCTCGGCCTCCTCACCACCGTCCTGTTCCTTTTCGGGTATGCCCTTGTTCTGGTCGCCGTCATCTCTCTCCTCGGACGCTGGGCTGCAGTGGCGACCGGAGAACTGCTCGGCTGGGAACTGCCCGCGCTCCTCATCGGAATCATCCATCTGTCTGCGGCCCTCACTTTCCTGAGGAAATGGAGAAGAAAGCCGGAGCAACCCCTCTTCCAGTACACCCGGGCAGAGTTCAAGAAAGACCACGCATGGCTCGACCAAGACAAGAAGTCCAGGAACGGAAACGAGAACTCGTCCTGAATCTGGAGGCTTCCCGGCTCAAACTGACCGGAAGTTCCCGCAGGCTCCAGCGCAGCCTCCGCCCCTCCCGGATAGCTGCGGACTACCTCCGCCGCCACCCGTTCCAGATCTTTGGCACTACCACAGCAGGAGTAGCCCTGATCACCTGGCTTCTCCGCCCCCGAGCCGAATCCCGGCAGAAAAAACCTCCCAAGTCATTCACAGGACGCCTCGTTGGCTGGGCAATCGCCCTCCTGAAGAGCTCACTCCGCCGCTGGATTCTCAGGAAGGCCCGGACCTATCTTCAGACGAAACCGTCGGAAACGGATTCCTTGCTTGGCCCATAGCCCTTTCTATGGTTTCCACATCGCCACCACACCGCTGGCGCGCCCGGCACCTCAAAGCCCATGTCCGACCATCAAGTCCTTGCTCATGTCGATGAATACCTTTCGATCGGCATCGAGTACGATTGTTCTGATATTCATCTGCCCACCCGCTATCCGCCCGCCTGGCGCCGCTACGGCACCCTCGCTCCGATCTGGGAGGACCACCCACCACTCACCGCCGACGACACCGAGCGCCTCGCCAAATCGTTTCTGACCGAAAAGGAATGGGACCGCCTCCAGAACGTGGGGGACGTTGATTTCGCCTACCAGAACGAACAGGGGCGTTTCCGGGCCTCGGTCGTAAAGCAGCGACTCGGACTCGACATCGTTTTCAGGATCATCAGCACTTCGCTGCGCGACCTCCCGACCCTTGGCCTGCCCGTCGACCACCTCGTTCCGCTTACCCGCTACCACAATGGTCTTCTTCTGGTCACGGGTTCAGTGGGTTCCGGAAAGTCGACTACTCTCGCCGCTCTGATTGATTTCATCAATCAGGACCGCGATGACCATATTCTCACGCTCGAGGATCCTATCGAATACGTCTTCGACTCGAAGAACTGCCACGTCAACCAGCGTGAAGTTCACTCTCATACCGAGTCCTTTCCCAAGGCCCTCCGGGGGGCCCTGCGGGAAGACCCTGATGTCATCATGGTCGGGGAAATGCGGAACCTCGAAACAATCTCTCTTGCTCTCACGGCCGCCGAAACCGGGCACCTCGTCCTCGCTACCCTTCACACCGGAAACGCTCCCAGGACCCTCGACAGGATTCTCGACGTATTCCCCGTGGATCAACGTGGCCAAATCCGGGTAATGGTCTCTGAGTCGCTTCGCGGAATTATCTCCCAGCAACTTGTCCCGAATGTCAATGGTGACGGCCGTAGCCTCGCTCTCGAACTTCTCGTCAACACCCCTGCTGTGGCGGCGACCATCCGCGATGGAAAAACCTTCATGCTACCCGGCATCATGCAGACCGGCAAGAACGTCGGGATGATTACCATGGATGAGTCTCTTCGAAACCTCTACGTCAAGGGGGAGATAACGCAGGAGGAGGCCCTCTTCCGCTGCGAGGACAAAGTCCAGATGAAAGCATTCTTCCAGTCCTGATCCCGACCCGCGCTTCCCATGGCGAGAATCGACGCATACTTCCAGCACCTCATCGAGTCCGGCGGCTCCGACCTGCACCTGCAGGAGGGCGCTCCTCCCAAGGTTCGTGTCCACGGATCGATTTCCCCGATCCCCGGCGAGCCCATCCTCGAGGGAGACGACTTCAAGAACCTCCTGGGCGAAATCTGTGAGGAGCAACCCTTCAAGCTGTCTCTTATACACATCTCCGAGCCCACGAGACCGT